>JALTGF010000115.1:1942-8934 GCA_027077325.1 archaeon | reverse complement strand
GCTAAAAAAACTGCGAAGAGAATCAGAAGAGCAATACTAAAAGAGATAAATATCGAGAAGATTTCGGGAGAAGAATCCAAAAAATTAGAGAATGAGATAAAGATAAGACAGATATCCGAATTAATGAAACAAGGAGTTGACAGGGAGTTTATAAAGAAAATGTTGAATTTGGAAGATTGGGATGTTTATGATCGTGCAATTAAAGTGATGAACAGTGTTTTAGAATCAGAGAAAAAGCACGGCGGGAGTGTTGAGAGGATTAGAAAATTCCAAAGAGTTCAGATGAAACAACAAGGAATACCTAAAGAAGTAATTGATTTTTTAGTCCCAGAAGATGTCGAAGATAGGATAAGGAGCCCGATGAGCGGTGAGGATTATATAGAAATTGTTCTTGACAGGATAGATAATTTCATTGAAGAGTTAAAGTATGATGTGGAGATTGTGGTAATTGACTCTATGCCCGCGCTAGTGGGATATTTAAAATTGGAAGAGAGGGGAATACGAAATGCATTAAATTTGCTTTTTGGAACATTTAGAACATACGAAAACACATATGTATTGATGATTGCAGAAGAAGCAAAACAATTTGAAGACATAAATGAAATGGCAGAAGGACTGGCAGACGGAGTTATAAAATTAGAGCTTGATAAAGGAGAGAGGTACATAACCATTGAAAAAATGAGAGCAGCTGATAAAAAACCAGATACTAGGCGCCACAACATATCAATTGGAAAAGAAGCAGAATCAGAGTCCGGCGTGAAAGGTGCAAGGGTTTACATAGGCGGACCTGCTTAAATTGGAAATGGCACAGTCCCAGCCAAAAATGCCAAGAGCCCAATAATTGCTGCGATTTTTACCCTTTTTTGATTTACTTTTATATTTTTAATAGAAGCACTTTTTGTTATTGAGCAAATTACATACACGAATAGAATATCTGTCAAAAATGCAAAGAGCATATAATACAAGGATAACAAACCTATCAAGTAAGGTATTGGACTGAGCAGGATGCCAATTATAAGGAATGCATTAACAACTACCACTGATTTCTTTCGCCCTTCAAGCATTGGAAAGGTTTTTGCCCCAAACAATTTGTCCCCTTTTACATCTTCCATATCTTTCAATATCTCCCGAGCGGCATTTGTGAAGAATGCGACAATTGCAAGAAAAACTCCGATAAGCAACTTTCCAATTGCAGCCGCACTAAAGATAAAAACAGAGGCAACCAGGTAGCTTATGAGAAGATTTCCAAAAAAGCCACTTCTTTTTAATTTTGATGCGTACAGGCCCAGCAGGATTGAGTTTATTACTGCAATAACTAGATTGAGAAGCGGAAGCAACAGTGAGAAGGATATTCCAAGGATGAAAAGCAAGATTGAAAATACCCAGATTGTTTTTGGTTTTATCTTTCCGGATGGCAAAGGCCGATTTGGGCGGTTTATAACATCAATATCAATATCATAGTAATCATTTATGGCATTGCCTCCGGCTGCAATGGATACTGCAGCAAAAGCAGTAAGCAAGGTTAGCTTTAAACTTGAGAATCCCTTTAAGCCTACATAAATCGTTATTAAAACTCCTGCAAAAATCATCAATAAGTTTATTGGCCGCGTGCTTTGAGCCAGATATCTTACTTTTTCAAGAAGCGTAATTTTTTTCATATTAAGGCATGCTTTAAATTCCTATAATTAGACCAATTTAGCAGCGTTCCAAATAGAACATATTTGCTTTGCTTTAACTCGTTTGTGTTCTTCGCGCCCACAAGAAACATTGTTGTTCGCAAGATCTTTGCAAGATTTTCAATTAAGTTGATGACTTCATTTGGCCCTCGCTCTGCTGCCTTAAAAAAAGGATAAGCAAGACCAGCAACATCAGCACCCAGTGCTATCGCCTTAGCAATATCAAGCCCAGTTCTTAAACCGCCAGTAGCAATAAGTGGGATTTTTGCCGAAACAGAACGAACTTCCAGGATACTTGCAGCGGTTGGTATTCCCCAGTCCCAAAAGTCCTTTAATTCAGGGCGATTACCTCTTAAAAGTTCAACTGCACTCCAGGAGGTCCCTCCCGCACCACCAACATCTATTCCAGTTGCATTAATGTCAATTAATTTTTTTGTAGTTTCCTTTGAGATTCCCCCGCCTGTTTCTTTTATAATTATTGGAAAATTTACCCCACTAATGCTTTTTTTGATTTCATTAAGATAGCCCCTAGAAGATGTATCGCCTTCTTTTTGAACTGCTTCCTGTAAATTGTTTAAGTGAATTGCCATAGCATCTGCCTCTATCGAGTTGTATGCAGTTTTTATTCCATCAATCCCAAAATGCGCGAGTTGAGGTGCACCAATATTTCCAACTAAAAATGGAAGATCAGGAGCAAATTCTTTGACTTGATAAGTATAGGTTAAATCTGGATTTTCTAGCATTGCTCTCTGCGAGCCAACACCCATTGCGATTCCAGTTTCCTGAGCGGCGATTGCAAGATTTTTGTTTATTTTTAAAGCAGCTTTATGGCCACCAGTCATCCCGCTTATGATTAAGGGATAATTTAACTTCTTTCCAAAAAATTTAACTGAAAGATCAATTTCATCCTCATCAACTTCTGGGAGTGCCTGGTGCACAAGCTCCACATCCTCGAAAAGGGTTGTCTTTTCCTTTGCTTGGACCATCTTACTTGAAACTATTTTCAAGTGGTCCATTTTCCTGCTCGATGTTTTTGGGCTCATCTTAAAATCCTCGTTCCTAATCTTTTTTCTTTAACAGTTTCCTTTAAGTAATCTTTCTTTAATAGATTTATTATGTCAATTTCTATATCCAATTTTGAAAGTTTATAGAGTTCCTTAACTTTATGATACATTCCCCCAGTAACATCATTTGAAATTGTCGGCTTTATGTTTTTGAGAATATTTTGGATGTTGTTTTTATCTATTAACTCTATTAGCTCCCCATTTCCCTTCTTTGGATCTTCAGTAAAGACACCATCCACATCAGTGCCAATTATTATTTTGCTTGGTTTTAGCTTCCTTGCTAAATAAGAAAACAGCATTTCAGTTGAAGCAATTGAACAGCCCTTTGAGCGGTCTGGAATTATGTCTCCATAAATTATTGGAACAATTCCATTGTTTAGAAGGGTTTCAATTGGCTCGTAATACATTTTCTTGACTTTCCCATTATCCATAATTGTACAAGCAGAGGGTTGAATTGAAATTGCAGGGATTTTCTTTTTTAAAAATTCCTCTAAAACAATATTATTTAAAGCGTGAGCAGATGCCTGGATTTCTGTAAAGCCCCTAACTCCGCAGGTTTCAATCCCGTTGCTTAGGTCATATTTTGATGCAACTGCATGCGGAAAACTTCCGCCACCATGACCAATTAAAAGTTTGTAATCGTCATAGAACCCACTTATTTCTTTTGAAACCCTTTTTAAAACTGAAAAGTTAACTTTACCTGGCTTGGACTTGTGAGTAATTGCTGCGCCGCCAAGTTTTATGAAAATTAAATCCTTATTGTAAGTATTCATTTGTTTGCTCTTTTCTTACTCCGCCTTGATGGGTTTTTACTAAAAATGCATCGGCGCCTTTTTCATTAAGAGCCTCAATTACTCTTTCAGGATCATCTGTTAGGGCAATTATGCATCCGCCACCGCCTGCCCCTGTGAGTTTTGCCCCGTATGCTCCGGCAGCCCTTGCAGTTTCTACCAATCGTTCAAGTTCAACCGAGCTAACACCAAGTTCTCTTAAGTAGTAGTGATTTTTGTTCATAAGGTTTCCAAGTTCCTTTAAATTGTTTTCAAAAATTGCTTTTCTTGCCTGCCTAACAATTGAGCCAATTGTAAAGAGGTTGTAAGAAACTCTTGGATCCTCAACTCGTTTCCTAACATCTTCAATAAGTGCTCGCGTGTTTTTTCTTGAGCCAGCATTTCCAACAACAATTTCTATTGGCTCAGTCCTGATTGGTTCTATATGGCCTCGCTGAAAGTATATGGTTCCGCCTAGAGCTGACACAGCAGTGTTAATCCCACTTGGCTTATCATAAACTGCCTTCTCAGCTTCGTGTGCGATTTTGACAACATCTTCCACGTCAGGTTCTTCAAATAGATTTAGGACAGCGCTTGAAGTAGCTGCAAGTATTGATGAAGTTGAGCCCATGCCAACTGAGAGTGGAATTTGAGAATCTATTTCAAGCTTAATGCCTTCCCACCTATTTATTTTTTTTAATGATTCCTGAACTGCCCTTACAACCGGATCAGTAGTGTCCTCATGAAAACCTACCTCGATTTGTGTTTCAGGATTTTTTCTTTCTATGACTATTTTAGGCGTCTCAATTTTTTCTGCGGTTACAAATGCACGCTTATTTATTGCAGTTGCTATTGCAGCTTCTCCATAAACAACCGCATGTTCGCCAAAAAGAATTAACTTTCCGGGAGCAGATGTCTTTATCATTTTATCACTTCCACTATGGCATTATCTGCATCAATTTTAACTTTATCTCCAGTTTTGATTTGAGAGATATCTATTTTATCAACCATTGGGATTTCTGAGATTATTGCACCGACAGCAACTATTGTTTCGGTTTCCTTGCAAATGATTGCTGCAGGCGCCTTTCCATTTTTCTTTAGACTATACATTATGTATGAACCGACTGTGCTTCCCTTTCCTTGGGGGAAAACAAGCACTTTTCCAGCAATTGACTTGCCTTCTAATGGGTGTCCCTTTTCAACAACCTTACCCGTGTCTGGGTCTACACCCCCATAAAAGGAAATTGGCTCAGTACTTACTAAAGCTTCTCCCTCTACTTTTCCGCCAAAAATTGTTCTGCCTTTCATTTTTTCCATTTCCCGGTAATTGCAGCATTAATGCAATCTTCTAAAGAGCCAATCCTTGTTAGCATGCCAAACCTAGCGCTAACATAGTAAACAGCTTTTGCAGAAGTTGTTGCAATAGACTTAAACCTGCCTTTAATTGGTGCAACAACCATACAGGTGTCGCAAGCAAACTTTGCACCTGAATCTTCAATTATTTTTGAGTAGCCAAGCTCGTCAGCTTTTTTCTTTGTTGGTCGCGCAGTTGCAATCCAAGTTTCAACTTTTACTTTTTTGCCTTTTAGCAAATCTGCAACCTTTTTTAACTCGTCTATACTGGCGTGTGGACAGCCAATACTTACAAAATCAACATCATTTCCTGGACCAGTTAATGCCTTGTAAGAATCTTCAAGGTCCTTTTGCGTTACCGTGATTGTTTCTACAGGTGGCTCATATTTTGCAGCTTCCGGAGTTACTCCCTGAACATGGAACAGTGGCTTTGAGCCATAGGTCACAACTCCTGCTGAGAAAGTTTTTAACTGGTCATTTGTCGGATTTGAGATGCCAGATAAATAAGGAATTTTTGCCTTGCAGTGCGTTCCAACAAAATATGAAAGTGCACCATAGTCAGAAAGCGTCTTTAATTTTGCTTCAACTTTAAAATGAATGTCCGGTTTTCTGTTTTCGTCAAGATGCATGCCATAGTTTGGAGTTACGCCTGTTAAAGCCGCAGCAAGAGCGCTTGGCCCTCCTTCCCTGTTTGTGTAAGCCCCAATAACAGAATTTGCATAGGTTACTGCACTTGATTCACTCCAGGCAATATGGTCGCCTCTTTTTGGAAGATTTCCAATCAGGTAAGGCGTGCAAGTGCAGGTTGTTTGTATTCCCATTTTTGCAAAAGCTTCAATTACCCTGTTCTGTTTTATTGCAAAGTCCTCTGGGATACCAAGAGCACGCCAATTTTCTCGGTCCATCCCAGCCGGGTTTAATGTTGTTAAAACCTCTACTTTGCCATCCTTAGCAAGTTCAGACAAGTATTCAAGACCTGCTTCTCCTAAATTAGAATATGAAACGCCTGCAACCTGAACACTTTTTATAGGTATCATATTTTTGGCGCCAAAAATCTTCCCTAATGCCACGAGAATTTCCATTGACTTTTTCTTTGCATTTCCAAATTCTCCGGAGAGCATTTTTTGCTCGTGTTCTGTGAGTTCCATCTTAATTCAAGAGTAAGGTTAGAAGTTTAAATAAATATGTGTTTCGCTGAGTGAGATACATTGAGTAATTATTTAGTAAATTCCGATTTGTGTTCTCAGCGCTTCATAACCTTTTTCTTCCATTGCCTTCGCAACCTTTTCCTGAAGTTCCTTTCCAGGGGTTAGGGCAAGCATATAACCACCGAGCCCGCCACCAGTCATTTTTGCCCCGAGTGCGCCTGCGTTTCTTGCGATTTCCACAAGCTCGTCAAGTTTTTCGTGGGAAACTTCTATTTCTTGTAGCATCTTGTGGTTTTCGTTCATAAGCGCACCAACCTCTTCCAGATTGTAATCAAACAAGGCCTTTCTTGCTTTGTGAGCAAGTTCCTCTGCCTGCTTAAACAGCGCATTGTATTTTTCTGGATACTTTTCCTTTCTTTCACGGACTCCCGCAACTGCCCTTGCTGTGTCTGTTGTAAGCCCAGTGTTGCCAAGAACAATTTCGACAGGTTCCCTTATTGAAAGTTTTTCAATTTTCGGCCCGTCTGGTGATTTAACAAACCACAAAAGCCCGCCAAATGTTGCTGCCGTGTTGTCAATGCCCGAAGGAGTTCCAGCGTATGCTTTCTCTCCCTCATAGGCAATTTCGTTTATTTTATTATCGTCAAAACCAAGGTTAAATTTTTCATTTAAAGCGCGAGCAATTGCAACGCAAATTGCTGCACTTGCACCAACTCCGCCAACTGCCTTTAGATTGCCATTAACAACAATCTTTATGTTTTGCTTTGTTGCATCAAAATTGGCAGCTTTGAAGACCCTTTCAATTGATTCTTTTTGTTGCTCCAGCTTTTTTTCCTTGTAGCCGGGATTTGCAGGCCTGTTGTCTTCAAGAACCCAACCATTCCCTGCCATTGAGCCCTCGTTTCCAGAAGGTGTCAAATCGTTAGTGAGCTCAATTGTTGCAGTTGTCTGAAAATTTATTGCAGAAACTATTGCAGGTAT
>JALTGF010000115.1:0-1842 GCA_027077325.1 archaeon | reverse complement strand
TCTGAACTTGGATCTATGCTCGAACCGCGCATATCTGGATAGATGTACAAATCCTTGTCCGCTTGGAATCTTGTTGCAAGAGCCCATTCTCTTTCATCAGGATTGTATATGTCTATATCAGGGTCATAGACAAAGACATGCTTCACGCTTTTGTGTGCCTTGAAAACAGTTTCAATTACTTCCTTTGGATCGCCCTCTTCTAGTGAAACTGCACAGTGAAGCCAATGAACGCCGCCTTTTGTCAGTGCAACATCTTTTACTTTCGCAACCTTTGAAACAGCATCCAAAATTACAGGCTCTTTTGGGAATCCCATAAGGAATCCGTGCTCATCTTTTGAGGAAACTAACGCGTGATAAACTGGATCTGGCTGTGTGTAAATTTTTTCAATCTTTACAACTGGTTGCTTCCTAACAAAGTCGACTGTTCCGGTTAAATCAACAAACGGACCTTCATTGTCTTCTTCTGGAAGAATTTTAGCAAGCATCACAATCTCGGCATCCTTTGGAACACAGACACCGTTTTCCATTCTAACAAGTTCAACTGGCCTTCCAAGCAAGCCCCCTGCAATTTCTGTTTCATCAATATCTATGTCAACACTTGTCCCGGCAGCAATTAGAAGCGCAGGGTCCAGGCCAATGCAAATTGCAACATCTAATTCTTTGTTTGCTTCAGTATAATATTTCCACAAGTCCCTGTGAGTCAGCCGTGCAACTGCCTTATCTTTTCCATACACAAGCGTTCTGTGGTATGAGAGATTCCTTCCATGAGTTTTGCTTTCTGCTATGTAAACAGAAGAGGTCATATAATGTCCGGCATCTGATTTAAAATGGTGTAAGATTGGCAATTTTGTCAAATCTGCCTCAATCTCAACAAAGTTATTCTCATCAACAATTTTTGGCTTTATTCGGTTTTCAAGTGCCTTAACCATTTTTTGCTTGATATCCTTGCCAAACAATTTGTTTATGTTTTCGCGAAGGCAAACATTTGCCGCAACTTTCCAGCCATTTACGTTTTCAAAAAGAAGCGTTTCGGGATGTTCATTTATGTATTTAGCCAGTTCCACATCTGGCTGGAATTCTTCTGAAACTTTTTTTGGATTTAACTTTTCTAGTGCTGAACGAAAGCTCATTTTATTCCCACCTCTTGTATAGTTTATGTTTAATATTAAAAATATCTAAGATTTTCCCTACTATAAAGTTAACCATATCTTCAAGCGTCTTTGGCTTAAAGTAAAAGGTAATATTTGGCGGCAAGATTATTGCACCTGCTTGCTTTAGGATTGTCATGTTTCTCAGGTGGATATAACTTAATGGAGTTTCTCGAGGAACAAGAACTAGTTTTCTTCCCTGCTTTAGGCAAACATCACCTGCTCTTAAGATTAAGTTCTCAGAGTATCCGGTTGCAAGACCTGCCAAAGTTTTCATAGAGCAGGGGGCTATTATCATCCCATCAACTTCAAATGATCCAGAAGCAATTGGAGCGCTGATGTCCTTAAATCCAAACTCTTTTGTGGCTAGATTCTTTAACTCCTCATAAGAAACATTTTCATATTCCATAACTTTTTTTGCGGAATCAGAAACAACTAAAAAAGTTTCAATGTTGTCCTCTTTTAGAATTTCAAGCAACTTCTTTGCTAGGATAACTGAAGATGCCCCAGTTATGGCAACTATTAGTTTCATACTTTAAGTTAGGGACAAAGAATATTTAAATAGTTTTAGAGACATAGAAAGAGTATGACAACAGAACACGAAGCAAGGTACTTTTTAACAAATATCAGAGTTCACTTGCAAGATGCAATTGACAAAGAAAACTGGAGAGAAGTTGTTAGGCTATGTGGAAGG
>JALTGF010000114.1 GCA_027077325.1 archaeon | reverse complement strand
TTGAGAAAGTCGACCAAATGCGAGAGGAATTTATGGCAACTAAAATTATTTCTGCTTATAAGAAACTTAAGAGAAAACTTGGGCGAGAGCCAAACTTGCTTGTAATTGTTCATCTGTGGAATGCACACAGGTTAGAAATGATGCTAAAAGGAATAGAATACGAGTAATCTGACTTATTCTATGTATATGCCTGGCTTTAAAATATCTGCACTTTTTGCTTTTGGATTGCTGCTCTTGTCTGCCTCGATAATGTTAATTTTGCAGTCGAATTCTCTCTCAATGGAATCTCTCGATTCCATCAATGCTTTTAACTCAGAGCTCTTGTCCAAAACATTTTCACTTAGGGTATGTTTTTTCTTTAATAATCTCTGGAAGTAGCCGGAGACTTCTTTTCCTTTTTTCTTTAGCTCTGGGTCTGTCATCAGGTCTTTTAATTCTTTGCCTTCTAAAATGGAGGCATATACTTTGTGTTTCCACTCAGGGGCAACATAAATCTCAATTACTTTTGGCTTTTTCTTAACCAAGGATATAACTTCATTTATGTCTGAAATTGTCTGTCTTATCAAAATCTCTTCAAGTTCAAGTTTTGGATCTACATATTTTTTATTGATCTCTGGCCAATCTGCCGTAGAAACAAATCCCTTTTGTCCAAGGCGACTCCAAAGTTCTTCTGCTAAGTGTGGCGCAAATGGGCTTAAAAGTAAAGCCAATTTTTTAAAGCAGTACCCAATAATCTCTGGTTTTGCTCCTCCAGCTAGGTATCTTGAAATTTCCGAAACATACTCAAATAAGTTGCTAATTGCCAAATTAAGCTCAAACTTTTCTATGTGTTCCGTAACGCTTGAGATTATTTTTTGTGTTTTCGCAAGTATAAACTTATCTCTGCTGTTTAGGTTTTTATCGTCTATCTCATTAAAGTTTGCCTTGGAATCATTCTCTGTAACAATCTCATATACCCTGCTTAAGAACCGATATATAGATTCAACGCCTGCATCTGACCATTCCAACTCTTTTTCAGGAAGGGCTGCTGACAGCATAAACATCCGCGCAGTGTCTGTTCCATACCTTTCAATTATATACCCCGGGTCAACAATGTTTCCAAGCGATTTTGACATCTTTGCCCCGTCTTTTAAAACCATCCCTTGTGTTAGTAGGTTCTTAAATGGCTCATCTATGCCAACAAGCCCAATATCCCTTAATACTTTTGTAAAGAACCTTGCATACATCAAATGAAGGACTGCATGTTCTATGCCCCCAATATACTGATCCACTGGCATCCAATAACTTACTTCTCTCTTATCAAATGGCTCCTTGTCATATCTTGGGCTACAGTACCTATAAAAATACCAACTGCTATCTACAAAAGTATCCATTGTGTCAGTCTCCCTTCTTGCTGGACCGCCACATTTTGGGCAAATTGTATCCACAAAAGTTTTGCTTGTGTTTAGTGGATTGCCTTTTCCAGTAAACTTAACATCTTCTGGGAGTTTTACTGGAAGGTCTTTCTCTGGCACTGGGACAATCCCACACTTATCGCAGTAAACCACAGGTATTGGTGTCCCCCAATACCGCTGCCTTGAGATTAGCCAATCCCTTAACTTGTACTGAATTGTTCTTTTTCCAAGACCTTTCTTTTCTAGGTATTCTGAAATTGCATCAATTGCTTCTAAATTATTCCAGCCATTAAATTCTCCAGAATTTATTAAAACCCCCTGCTCTGTATATGCGCGAAGCATTTTTTCAGGGTTTAACGTGTGACCTTCAGGTGTTATGACAACTTTAATCGGGATATTATACTTCTTTGCAAATTCAAAGTCCCTCTGGTCGTGGGCGGGTACTGCCATAATTGCTCCAGTCCCATAGTCCGGAAGGACAAAATTAGCAATGTAAATCGGAATCTTATCCCCAGTTACAGGATTTACTGCATATTTCCCTATAAACAACCCTTCCTTTTCTTTATCTTCGGCAGTTCTTGAAAATCGGTCTTCAATCAAAACTTTCTTAATGAACTCTTTAACAGGTTTTTCATACTCAGTTCCTTCCACAAGCTCCAAAACCTTTGGATGCTCTGGGGCATAAACCATAAATGTGACCCCATAAAGTGTGTCTGGCCTTGTAGTGAATATCGGAACTTTCTCTTTTGGATTGTCTGCAAATGGGAAATAAATTAAAGTCCCTTTGCTTTTTCCAATCCAGTTTCTTTGCATTGTTTTTACTCTCTCAGGCCATCCCTCCAGTTTGTCTAAATCCTCTAAAAGCTCATCGGCATATTCTGTGATTTTAAAGAACCACTGCTCCAAAGTTCTAATCTCAACTGGCGTTTTACAGCGCCAGCACTTGCCATCTATAACTTGCTCATTTGCCAGGACTGTGTTGCATTTTGGGCAGAAGTTAATTGGGGCCTTTTTCCTGTAAACAAGCCCCTTCTCGTACATTTTTAAGAAAATCCATTGATTCCACCTGTAGTAATCTGGGTCAGCAGTGATAACTAAGCGGTCCCAGTCATAGCTAAGGCCAAGCATTTTTTGCTGTTCCTGCATCATAGAAATTGACTTTTTAGTCCAGGGCTTTGGATGTGAATTGTTTTTTATTGCGGCATTTTCCGCTGGCAAGCCAAATGCATCATAACCCATTGGATAAAGAACATTAAATCCGCGCATTCTTTTATAGCGGGCAAATGTGTCCCCTATCGCATAGTTTCTTACATGTCCCATATGAAGTTTTCCGCTTGGATATGGAAACATCTCTAAAACATAGTACTTTGGCTTTTTACTGTCTGGCTTAACCTTAAATATGCCAGACCTTTCCCATTCTAACTGCCACTTATGCTCAATTTTCTTAAAATGTTCTTTGTATTTCATTGTTTTTTAATTCTTAAGACAATTCCAATAATCGCTAAAATAATTGCAATTATCAATGCGTACTCAAATATGCCAAAAGATTCTGCCATTTGTTGAAGTTCTTCCTCTGTGTTTGCTCTCGCAAATTGTATGCTCTGTGCTATAAAACCAATTGCTATTGAAATTCCTGCAGATATGAATGCATAGGTCGAATTTTTGAATTTCATTTTGTTTTAATTATAACAAACAGATATATTAATCTTAAGTTTGTAATATCTAATATGGATGAAGAAACAATAAAAAGGTTTTTAGACAAGAAAAATGTCTTTGCAGTTGTAGGTGCCTCAAGGGATCCAAAGAAGTACGGGCATCAAGTTTATGCAGATTTGAAAGGCGCAGGATATAAAGTTTATCCAGTGAACCCAAATGCGACTGAAATCCTTGGGGACAAATGCTACTCCTCCTTAAAGGATTTGCCAGAAATTCCAGATGTTGTTGACACAGTTGTCCCTCCCAAAGTGACGGAGCAAGTTGTTAAGGCATGCAAAGAACTAGGGATTAAAAAAGTTTGGATGCAGCCTGGCTCAGAATCACAGGAGGCAATTAATTTTTGCAAGGCAAATGGGATTGAAGTTGTCCATGATGTATGCGTTATGGTAAAGCGAGCTGAGCACTTTAAAAATGAAGAAA
>JALTGF010000113.1 GCA_027077325.1 archaeon | reverse complement strand
TTTTTCTCTTCGCAGAGTATAGGAAGATGTGCAACAATTTCAGGCGGAGAAACATCTTGTGCAATGGCAACTAAAAGAGCTTTGCCTCGTTCTATTGCCTTTGTTGCTTCGTTTGTGCCTTTCCTAACTTTTCCAGAATCCTTAGCAACGCTAAACGCCTCGTATACCTTATTGATTAATTCAGCAGGGACTTCTGTTTTTTCCATATCAATCACCTCCCTAATAGCCATTACAGGCCATTTTAGGATCTATCATGTGCTCTATATAGAGTTAAAGGAACTATATAAAGGTTTATGTAGTGGTGCACGAGAAAGTTTGCGGGATAGGTTTATGCCTTTTGATTCACAAATATTTTAGAGGATCTCATACAGGACGGTTGCTGGCTGACCACAGCCGTGCACACAGAAAAACACAAAACTGCTTACCTTTGACCATTAACTATCCACCTTTTATTGCTATTTCTTCAATGGGCAACAGATTACATAATTAGAAATTTATATATATGGGTGCAATCAAGCATTAGCTATGGCATGGAAAAGTATACTTACCGATGGAAGTGGTCTTTACGGGACAGTTGAATTTTTTTCAAAGATAATGGTCAAGAGAGGAATAACATCAAACCCAGAGCATTGGTGGCAATATATGAATGAGCCATTTCCGTTCCAAAAAGAAAACGCAGAGATCATAGACATTGAAAAAGGTTTTGATGGTAATCCGGAGTATTTTGAAATAACAATGAAATTAGAAAAAAGTGGGAATGGGGCATTTATACTCCACAAGCTACTTGTAAAAACAATGATGGAGTTTTATCCAGTAAATAAGCTGAAGGACCTCAAAGGTAAGAATGTAACTGTTTACTTGAAAGGCAGAGTAATGGGATTCCAACAATTAAGATAATTCATTTTTTCAAGTGCACATCCATTTGCGGGAAAGGTATCCCAATTTTTGCCTTTGTCAAAGCATTGTAAATTTTTGTATTTGCAATGTCTTTTATTTGAAAACGCTTCAGGTAATCTTCAACCCACAGATATGCTTTAAATATTAGTGCGGAATCGCCCATTTCTACAAATCTAACATATGGAGGTCTGTCCTCTTTGAGACCTTCTATGGTATGAAGCGCATCTAAAACAACTTTTTTTACTTTTTTAACATCAGAGCCATATTCCACCCCAAACTGGATAACAAGCCGTGCCGATGGGTCTGGCTGGGCATAATTTAAAATCTTTGAATTGGCAAGAGTCCCATTTGGAACTACAATGATCTCATTGTCAAACGACCTTATCCTCGTGCTTCTCAGGCCAACATCTAGGACAACCCCCCTTGTTTCTGGATCAATTTGGATGACATCTCCTGCTTGAACAGTTTTATCAACAATAAGGGACACACCTCCGAACAGGTTTCCAAGCGTTGACTGAAGAGCAAATGCAACAGCAATACCAGCAACGCCCAAACTAGCCAAGAGTGGCGCGGTTTTAATCCCCCATACATTTAAAATAAATAAAAGGGCAATTAGCCAGATAGTTAATCTTGAAATTTTTTGGAAAAGGCCGATGACATTTTTATCAACTTTCGTTTTCATTCTTGCTGCCCAATGCCTTCTCCAGTTGTCAATAAGAATATCAAAGAAGCGTATGGTGGCGATAGCAGCAAATATGACTATGAGTGAGGAAACTAATCCAGAGGTATACATTAGTAATCGCTCTTCAAAAGAAAGAGGAACAATTGCAAGCCTTAAACCAATCAGCAATAAAATGGCTGAGATTGGCCCCTTTATTTTGTTTGCTATCAATGGCTCTTTTGTTTTTGAGATTTGTGACCACTTGAGAAGAGATTTCTCAAAAACAAATACAAAAATCCTTGAGATTACGTAAAATGTGACTAAAATTGTTAATGAATATAGATATGGGTATTGTTCTAGAGAAAATAAGTATTTACCAAACACCCTAAGGAAGATTTTAGTTAGCATATAATTGGTATTAGTTAGAATTAGTTTAAAAAGTTATGGGATTAAAAATGGTCCAATGCGTAATCTTCCCATTTTCTCTCCCCAAGGACGATCTCCAATTCAAATGGGTTTAAGACTGGCTTGTCAAATGATGACTGGTCATCAATTGAAATTCTTGGGCAAGCGGTATTCACATATGCATCGAGCCTAAAATTAATTAAATCATTTGGGTTAATTGTGTCATAAACAAGAATAATTGCATTCTTTCCTTTTTCTTCAATTAATTTTTTTAATTTTTCTGCAAGGAAAAATCGGTTTTGGCCCTTCTTTGTCGTTACCAAAATTCCGAAGTAATTTGCATCTTTGGCTTTTTCAATTTGAGCAAATCTTTTCCTCAAAAAATTGTCTTTCAAATCGCCAATGCTTTTTACTTTGTTTAACTCAGGATCTGCAATATAAACTGGCTTTTCAGTTTGGAGAGCAATTGGGATGGCGTGAAATTCTCCCGTGCCGAGATAAAGAAAAGCATCAACTTTGTCTTTAATCAAAAGCGCCGCCGAAGAATCACAGCCAAGCAATTGCCCAGGGTACTTTGCCTTTCCGCTTGGCTTTGAAATTAAAACCTCTTTTCCGTTTTTCTCAAGAATTTCTTTTGCCTTTTCTAATTTGGGAACTTGCTGCATGACAGTTACTAGCCCAATTCTTTTTTCTTTAATTTCAACTGCTGCTTTCTTAACAACAGATTCAATGTCAAGATTTGACTCAACTTTAATATAGACAACTGGCAACTCTGTCTTTAGACCAAAATCTGCATGACCAAAGTGCAAAAGCAAATCACAGCCAAGCTCTTTTGCTTCGTGGTCCCTTAGATCGCAAGCGCCAAAGCAAGACCCAGCAAGCAAGATAACATCTGTTTCTTTTTCAAGTGCAGAAACAATTTCTTTTGCCTTGCTCTTCAAGCCATCTGGCAGTTGAATTGCCACTTTCTTTGCATTATGTTTTTTAACTTCTTCAACTGCTTCTTGAATAAAATCCATAATACAATTTAGTATGGCTAACCTTTTAAATAAGTTAGTTTTTATTAGAAAAATATGAAACGGGTTTCAGTTAAAATTTATGGGCGAGTTCAGGGTGTTTTCTTTAGAGCGAACACAAAAGAGCGGGCAGAAAAACTGGGAGTAAAGGGTTGGGTGAAAAACAATCCAGACGGCTCTGTAAGTGCTGTTTTTGAAGGGCCCGACAAGTCAGTTGATAAAATTGTTGACTCATGCAAGCACGGACATGATTACGCTGAAGTAACAAATATAGAAGTAAATGAAGAACTTTACAAGGGAGAATTTAAGGACTTTAAAATAATTTACTGAGGTTTAACTTCCCCGGGGATTTGGTCTTCTCTCAATTTCTCAAGCAAGAGTTTTCTTTCCTCTGCCGCAACAATCCTTCTTGTCTTTATTGCAACATCGGCATTCACGCTTATTGAATCAATTCCATGCTCAACCAAGAATCTTGCAAAGTCAGGATCATTGCTTGGCCTTTGCCCACAGATTGAAACCGTGCAGCCATTTTCATGTGCAACTTTAATTAACTGGGAAATTGCCCTCTTAACTGCTGGATTGCTCTCATCAAAGTAGCCAAGTTTTGCAAGGATTTCAGAATCTCTGTCTGCACCCATAATTAATTGTGTCAGGTCATTTGAACCTATTGAAAATCCATCAACAAGCTTTGCAAACTCATCGGCAAGCAATATATTGCTTGGAACTTCTGCCATCATCCAAAGCTTTAAGTCAGGGCCACGTTCAAGACCTTCTTCCTTCATAAGCTGAGTAACTTTCTTTACATCTTCAAGAGTCCTTACAAATGGGAGCATAACAACTATATTCTTGTAGCCATTATCACGAACTTTTTTGACTGCCCTTAACTCTAACCTAAATGCTGGCTCATATTTTTTAGAGGTATAACGAGAGCAACCACGCCATCCAAGCATAGGATTTGCCTCTTCTTGCTCAAACTTTTCTCCGCCTTTTAGGGTCCTGTACTCATTTGTCTTAAAATCAGAAAGCCGAAGTACAACCTGTCTTGGACTAAATGCCTTCGCAACTGTTTCAATCCCATCTGCAAGAATATCTATGAATTTTTGTTCTTCCCCACGCTCAATCATTGCCAAGGGATGTTCCCCAATCAAGCTTGCAAATATAAACTCCTCGCGCATTAAACCAACGCCATCAACAGGCAATTTAGCAATTTCCGCTGCTCTGCTTGGTATTCCAAGATTTACATAGATTTTAGTAGCGGTAATAATTGGACCTGTGGCAATTGCACTTCCTTCTTGAGGTTTAGTTTCTTTTTGAGTTAAACTTTCAATTGCGCCGTCATAAACAACTCCTTTGTTTGCATCAACAGTGACAACTTGACCTTCAGACAGCACACTCGTTGCATTTTCAGTCCCGACTATGCAAGGAACACCTAATTCACGACTTACAATTGCAGCATGACTTGTTATCCCGCCCTCGTCAGTTACAATTGCAACTGCCCTTTCCATTGCAGGGACAAAGTCAGGGGATGTCATTTGAGTAACTAAAACATCGCCTTTTTCAACTTTTGATATCTCAGAGGCATCCTTGACAAGTTTTACCTTTCCAATCCCAACACCTGGGCTGGCTTCTAGACCTTTGACAATTGGCTCTTTTTCAATTTTAGGAGATTCTTCTGAAACTTTTTCAGAAACACTTGGCGATTCAAGAGTTCGGGCGTTATCGTTTCCAATCACATCTTCAACATCCTCTGGAATTTCTTTGGTTTCTTTTAAAGTTGTGATTGGCCTTGACTGGACTATGAAAATTTCAGAATCCTCAATTGCCCATTCAATATCTTGCGGAAAATTATAGTGCTCTTCTATCTTCTTCCCAAACTCCGCAAGTTTCTTAATCTCATCATCTGTTAAAACCTGTTTTCTCGCAGTTTCCTCACTTAAAGTGACTTTTTTTGTTTTTCCCGTTTCAATATCGCGGGTGTACATAAATGTTTTTTCAGATACACTTTTTGAAAGAACAACGAGAGAATTTTTATCAACTGAATAATGGTCAGGAGTTACTTGTCCTGAAACAACTGCCTCTCCGAGCCCCCATGCGGCATCAATTGAGATTTTATTCCGGTCATTAGTCACAGGATCCACCGTAAACATTACTCCGGATTTGTCAGAATCAACCATTTTTTGAACAATCACAGAAATTAGAACTTTATCACTATCAAACCCTTTTTCCTTTCTGTAAAATATCGCACGTGGCTCAAAGAGAGAAGCCCAGCATTCCTTAACAGCATTAATTAACTCAGTTTTTCCTTTAACATTGAGCAATGTTTTTTGTTGCCCTGCAAAACTTGCCCCAGGCAAATCCTCGGCAGTTGCACTTGACCTAACTGCCACAAACTCACCAACCTCTGCCTCACTACCAGCAATTACGATTGAGCCCTCAGAGAGCTTGTTGTATGCCTCAATAATTTCATTTGAAACCTGCTCAGAAATTTTAGCAGAGCGTATCATTGTCTCAATTGCCCTGGATGCAGCGTTTAGTTGCTCAGTATCATTTACATTCAAATTTTTTAATAAATCATCAATATCCTCTTTGATATCCGCAGATTCAATAAAATTTTTGTAAGTTTGAGCAGTAATTACAAAACCAGGAGGTACTGGAAAACCAGCAGAAGTCATCTCACCTAAATTTGCACCTTTTCCACCGGCAATTGGAACGTCTTCTTTTCTTAAATCCTTAAACCAGATAACAGCAGGCATTTTTAATCCACCTCTAGATAATGGAAATAATTAAAACTAGTTTAAATAAGTTAGCTTTTTAGATTAGAGATAGAACTATTTTTGTTTAGATTCTTTTAGATTTTCTACAATAACTCTGCACTTAACTGGAAACTTCATCTTCGCACGCCTTAGGGCATCCTTTGCAATTGCCAAAGCATTTTGGTCAACACGAACACTTAAAATTTTTTGATGTCGCTTAACTCTAGCAGCAGTACCTATGGGCTTTCCAAATGCGCGAGACATTCCTTCCTGAAAACGATCTGCTCCGGCACCAGTAGCAAGAGGATTTTCTCGTAACACTTGATGAGGGTAAACCCGAACTTTTAGGAAGTAAGGGAGTCCAGAATTGCTTAATTGTTTGTTTGCAGCAATTCTTGCAGCTTCCAATGCATTGTGTTTTATTTGAGCAGGTTCTTCAGGAACTAGAGAAAGCTCTATAGAAAAATTCCTCTTAGGATCTCCCGCCTCAAACATATGTATCTTTGAACCAGGGATACCTTTAACATACCCTTTTCTTGGAACTCTAGAAGATCGCCTAGTATAAGGTCTTTCTAATCGCTTATAGACGCCTCCACCTCTTTCTGCCATTTTTTTACCTCTTTCTTTAGATTTTGTTTAAATGATACTTAATAAACCTTTTGAATATAGGATTGAAAGCAAACCTTGGCTCTCTTTTGACTTTTTTTCTTTAAACCAGCCCTTATTTTTCTCTTCCTCTTCTTTTTTAAGTTTCCTTGCAATCTTTTTAATTTTATCAGTGTATAGTTTTAAATTTTTATTTGTGTTAGGGATACCACAAGTGTTCCCAACACCAACCACAACAATATGGCCGCCTTTCTTTACATCTAGGATCCTCTCTTTTAAGAGAGATTTTGCATCATCAATTGCATTTAAAACTTTTTCAGGCATTGGGGAAATTGCCTCAAACTGGCTCATTTTAATTGCAATTGCATCCAATGGAATATTAAGGCCGACTGCTATTTCCTCAATCTTTGCCCTTTGAACTCCAACACCACCCATTGCAACACCAGTACCTTCTGCAACACTTCCTGTTTTTTCGCCTTCAAGTTTTGCAGCAGCATCAACAGTGATGATTTTAGCAATCTTGTACTTTTTGCAAATAAGTTTAACTGCTTCTCCAATTTTTCCAAGTCTTCCGCCAGGTCCTTTTGCCTTCACAAAGGTGATTTTTCTTCCCCACTTTTCATCAGTTATGGTAACAACATTTTCAGCAATTTCTTTTCCTTCCTTGCTTACCATACTTGCAACCACGAGAGGGCCAGCCCCATCACCAATGGCATTCCCGTTTAAGAATGTGTCAAGCCCTTTTCGTTCTGATTCGACAAGTTTTTCTATCATTGGAAGTTGCATTTGAAGCAAAAGAGCAAACTGCAAATTTTTAAACTTTTTAACAAGTTCAACATAATGCCTGACAACCTTTGCAATTGTGTGTATAACAACTGCCGCCTGAAGCCCCATATAAACATTCATCATTTCGTCATCATTTGATTTTGGTGCAATTTCTTTTGCAACCTGCTTAAATCGGTGTTCAGTATTATCTATTAAGTGTTCAAATTTCCTTAGAATCCCATATGGATCCAAATTTACGGGCTCAACCATAAAAAAGTCAATAAACCTGCTAAGAACCCGCCTTATTTCTTTTTTGTCTTTCCCATATTTTGAGGTCTTTTTTACAACTTCATTTTGTCCATCTTTAGAAATATCTTCTAGTTTTCTTGCAGAAGCATCCAATTTTGCAAATATCTGGTAAAAGTACAGTTTTGGGAGTACAAACATAAATAGGAATATGAAGAAAGTCCACTCTATTAGGGATTTACTACCTCCCGATCCGCCTAAGAGTTGAAAAAAGCTCATTTTGGGCTCTTATGTGTCTGTTGCCTTAGATTAGCAACTATTTATAGTTTTTTGGAAGTTTTTTATTAATTTTTTTCACAATACCGATTAAGGAATTCGCCTCGCGTCCAGTGATTACTGCCCGCCCGAGTATTTTTTTTATCATAAGATTGTGTAGGGATAATTTTTCTTTTGGGTATTCAAGCTTAGTTAGGACTGAATTAACTTGGCTCATTAAAAGAGTTTTTTCTTTTTCATTGGCAACCCTGATCTTACTTTTTTCTTTTGTACGGAATAGTTCATAAAAAATAATTGCTGCACTATGGGAGAGATTCATTGTTTTGTATTTATCACTGGTCGGAATTGCAACTATAAAATCACAGAGCCCTAGTTGTTCGTTTGTAAGACCAATGTCCTCCCTGCCAAATACAATTGCAATTTTGCCATTGGCACTTGATAGTTTTTCCCGCATTTCTTCTGGGCTTAAACAAATCCTTAGAAACTTGTCATCTTTCTTTGTTCTCTTTGCACTTGTCCCAATTAGGAGGTTATAATTTTTAATCTCGCTCTCAAAGTTGTCCACAATTTTAGCACTTTTTAAAACATCTTTTGCGTGAACTGCCATATAATATGCATTTTCATCCAAACGAACTGGGTTTACAAGAACTAATTTTGAAAGCCCAAAGTTTTTCATTGCCCGTGCTATGGAGCCAATATTCCCAGTGTACTGGGGCTCAACTAGGATGATAGTTACGTCAGTCATTTAGCACCAATTAATTATTATTACGAGTACCACTTTAATACACAAATTAATAAGCTTTTCATCTTAATAAAAAGCATATGACGATTGAAGACAAGATAAAAGAGATTGAAGAAGAAATTAGAAAAACCCCATATAATAAAGCCACACAGCACCACATTGGAAAATTAAAAGCAAAAATTGCAAGATTAAAGGCAGAGCAGGAAAAGTCAGAATCTGGAGGGAAAGGCGGTCTTGGGTATGGCATTAAAAAAAGCGGGGACGCAACAATAATAATAAGCGGGTTCCCGTCAGTTGGTAAAAGCACACTTCTTAACAAACTCACAAATGCAGAATCAAAAGTTGCAGGATATGAGTTTACCACTTTGAAGGTTATTCCTGGAGCTTTAAAATACAAAGGCGCTGAGCTCCAGTTGCTTGATGTTCCGGGACTAATAGAAGGTGCTTCAAAAGGAAAAGGAAGAGGCAAAGAGGTACTTTCGGTAATTAGGAATGCAGACCTCCTCGTGATTATGATAGATGCCCAAAAACCAGAGCAACTTGAAAAAATTAAAAAAGAGTTGTATGACGCGGGGATTAGGATAAACCAGAATCCACCAGACGTCAAGATTAAAAAAACACTAACAGGTGGCATCCATATTCAAAAAACTCCAAAGGTCAAGATGGGAAATGACGAAATAAAAGCAATTCTTGAGGAATTTGGGATCCACAACGCAGAAGTATTAATTCGTGGAAAGATCGACACAGACAAACTTATTGATGCAGTCATAGGGAATAGAAAGTATGTCCCTGCCATTTTTGTTGTAAATAAAACAGATATAAAAAACCCGAACATCCCTGGAACAGTTTCAATATCCGCAAAAGAGGGAATTGGTATAAAAGAACTAATGGAGGAGATATTTAAGAAGTTAAGATTTGTTAGGGTTTATCTAAAACCACAAAACAGAGGACCGGATTTTGAAAATCCGCTAATACTTAAGGAAGGTTCAACCATTGAAGATGTTTGCCTTAGATTACACAAGGAGTTTAAAGAGAGGTTTAGATATGCAGTAATTAACGGCCCAAGTGCAGCATATAAAAATCAACGGGTTGGCCTTAATCACAAAGTTAAAGACGAAGACATTGTTACAATTATCTTGGGGGGATAATCCACCTATTTTTTAGCAACTTTTCATGTACTTTTTTATTTGCACTTGCCAAGAGATTTTTTGCAATTAATTTGGTTCCTTTTGTAATTTGTTCGTTTCCATTAAAATCAGTAACAATGCCACCAGCTTCTTTTACCAGGAAAATACCAGCAGCTACATCTAGGTATCTGGAACAGCCAGAATAAATTAGAGAATGAAATCGCCCGTCTGCAACTCTGCATAAATCAAGAGCAACCGAACCAAATGCCCTCGCTCTTCGCGTACTTAAGAACGCTCTTGAAAGAAACTCGATATCTGCATGGCTTGATCTTGGTGAGCATTCTAACAAGATGTCTATTTTATCAGAATCAGTTCTAGTGTGAACCCGTTTTCCATCAACAAAACAGCCACCCCCTTTTTCTGCATAGTACTCCATCTTATTTGGAATATCCCGGACATAGCCAGCTATGACCTCATAATTTGGGTTAAGAACTGCAATTGAAGTCCCAAAGTGGCCAATCTTATTTTTGAAATTAAAAGAGCCATCAAGGGGGTCAACAATAACAATATAATCTGCATCTGTTGGCTTTTTAAAACGCCCAATTTTCAGTTCTCCAATTTCTTCAGAGATGAAGTAAATGTTAAGGCCGAGTTCTTTTAGGTGCCTTATTATTATTTCTTCACCAACTTTATCTCCTTCTAATGTTATGTCTCCGCCCTTTCCACGACCATATTGCTTCGTGCGGAGATCGCTCTTGTAAACTTTAAGAACTTCTTTTGATACCCCTCGTCCGGCATTTTTGCAGAATTTTATCCAGTCCATTACCCCAAGATTTTAATTATTTTTTGCGCAGCCTCTTCCACGCTTAACTTATCAGATTCTATTATGAGTTCAGGGTTTATAGGTTCTTCGTATGGAGCATTTACTCCCGGAAGCTGCCCAATGCCTTTGTCCCCTGCGAGCGCTTTTTTGTAAAGATTTTTAATAA
>JALTGF010000112.1 GCA_027077325.1 archaeon | reverse complement strand
CCAATTCTTGTAAACCTGCCAGCAAGATTTTGAAGCCGCTCCAGTGAAAGAGATAAATGAACTCCACGCTTGTTTTGTGCAATTGAATGAATTTCATCAACAATTACCCACTTTACATCCCTTAGTTTTTCCCTAAACTTTGGAGCAACTAAAATAATTCCAAGCGTTTCTGGTGTGCTGACTAAGATATGTGGCGGCTTTTTCAGCATCCCTGCACGCTTACTTTGTGAAGTGTCTCCTGTCCTTACCATGACACGTATTCCCAATTTTTTTCCCGCAATTTTTTCAATTTCTTCCAGAGGCCCTTTTAAGTTGACTTCAATGTCACGAGAAAGTGCCCGGAGAGGGGCAGTATAAACACAGTAAACCTTATCTTCCAGTTTTCCCTGCTTTGACAAAACGACCAATTGATTTATTATTGAAAGGAATGCAAGTAAAGTTTTCCCAGAACCAGTAGGGGCTGAAACTAATGTGTTTTCCCCGTTGAATATATTTAAGATTCCGTATTTTTGCGGAAGTGAAAAGGTTTTGAATTTTTTAAGAAACCAAGTTCTCACTAGGGGATCCAATTTAGAAAGGATCTGCTCGTCAGTATAGTGCTCCTTTTGAAATTCGATAGCCATTGATTAGAAAGTGAAACTGCATAGATATAATACTTACTTAAATATTATATAGTTGAATTAATTGATATTGTTTGAGATGGTAAGTAAAATAATTAGAGAAATAAAACTTGCTGGAAAGAAAAAAGTGGAGGTTTTTAAAGAACTCCCAATTGAAAAGCAAGGGTTCATTCTGTTAAAGCTTCCAAAAAAAATCCAAAAAGAGATTCTTGAAAAATTACACGAGAAGGAAATTATAGAAGTTCTCCATTTTTTAGATCCTGATGAGATAACAGATGTACTTCAAAACCTCAAAGAATCCAAAAGAAAAAAGATTCTTGAAAAACTTGAGACTGAAATTAAAGACAAAGTAGAGTTTCTGCTAAAGTTTGAGCCAAAAAGTGCAGCCGGGCTTATGAGTTTGGATTATATTGAAGTTTCAAAGAGGGAAACAATAAAGGGTGTGTATAAGCAGGTTGAGGAGCATATTAGAAAGACAGGAAAAACACCATTGATTTTAGTTATAGATGATGGGAAATTAATTGGGGAAGTCCCATTGCACAAGCTGATGATATCTAAATCAGCATATGTTAAAGATTGCATTGTGCCAATCCCAACCGTCAAGTATGATTTGAAGCAAGAGGAGTGCATTAAAACATTTAGAGAGCATTCACATGAGAAAGTTGCAGTAGTTGATGAAGATGATAGTGTTATTGGGATAATATACGCCAAAGATTTGCTTTCAGTCATAGAGAGAGAAGCAACAGAGGATTTGTATGGATTTGCAGGTGTTAAGGAAGAAGAAGATGTTTTAGATCCTACGATGACAAAAGTCAAGTATAGGTACAAATGGTTAATTATAAACCTGGCAACTGCATTCCTAGCAGCGTCTGTTGTTGGACTGTTTAGAGGCACAATCTCGAAGATTGTTCTCTTAGCAGTGTACATGCCAATTGTTGCAGGGATGGGCGGGAACGCAGGGACTCAAACTTTGGCAGTTGTCGTTAGAGGGCTTGTCTTAAAGGAAATTGACTTAAAACACGGATGGAAAGTACTTAGAAGAGAAATTAGTGCAGGGGTAATTAATGGAATAATAAATGGGGCAATAGTTGCAGCTGTTGCAGTTTTCATAAATCAAAGTCCAATGCTTGGGCTAGTTATAGGCCTTGCGATGGTCATTAACTTAGTAATTGCTGGTCTTTTTGGCACAATTGTTCCACTAATTTTGAAAGCACTTGGGTCTGATCCGGCATCTTCTGCCACTGTGTTTATAACAACTGCAACGGACGTTTTTGGGTTTTTAAGCTTTTTAGGGCTGGCTACAATATTACTGCTTTAAAAAACATAGAAGGAGATAGCAAAGAAAAAATGCTATCCATCCTCCCAAAATTTATTGCTTTTTGATGTATTTAAATTTTTTTAGATAATTATTTTCCATATGGAAAATAAATAAGGATATAAACAAAACAAAGAAAATAGAGGATATGATAATTGCATTTGCAGGTATGCCTGGCTCTGGAAAATCGGTAGCATCTGAGCAAGCCAAAAAACTTGGATTTAAAGTTCTTCGCCTTGGCGACTTGACAGATGAGGAACTAAAAAAGCGTGGCCTTAAAAGAAATGAAAAAAACGAACGGCTAGTGCGAGAAGACCTAAGGGCAAAGTTTGGCATGGCCGTCTATGCTAAAAGGGTTTCTGAAAAAATTGACAAACTTAAACTTAGAGATGTTGTTTTAGATGGTGTTAGGAGCTATGAAGAGTATCTTTACTTGAAAAATAGGTACGGGGACAAATTTAAAGTAATTGCAATTTTGGCCTCTGCAAAAACAAGACACAATCGCCTAGGAAAACGGAGGGTTAGACCGCTAACAATAGATGAGTGCAAAAGCCGCGACCGCGCAGAAATTGAAAAATTAAACCACGCAGGAACAATCGCAATGGCCAACTATTTTATAATTAATGAAGGCACAAAAAAAGAATTTGAGGAGGAAGTTAAAAGCTTAATCAACAAGAGGATTAGAAAGGTTTATAAAAGTAAGAAAATAAAACGAGGTAGAGGTTAAAATGGCACGAATTCCATTTAAAGAGATACAGGCGAAAACTGTCGTTTCAGAAGGCGGCAGGATGTTTGGGAAAGTATTGGACATCACAGTAGATGTAACAACAGGTGAGTTGATAAACATCATTGTTGAACCAACAAAATATATTCTAGCTCATTTTGAAGATTTGGTTCGGGACAGACAGGGAAGGCTTTTGCTCCCATTTAGTGCAGTTACTGCAGTTGGGGACTTTGTTTTAATTAACGAGCAAGACGTAATTTAAAATGAGTCCTGAATGGGGATATGAGAAGAATAAGAACGGTCCAGAATTGGGATTTTTAAGAGAAAATATTAAACTGCTAGAAGTGGTTGTTCAAGCACTTAAAAACTTAAGCCGGGAACTGAAAGGCAGTTTGAAATGTTTAGGCAATGGAAATTAAAATCCTTACAAAGTCAAGAGTTGACTTGGTTGATATAACCTCTAAATTAAAGCCAACTATTAAAAATGGAATCTTACTTGCTTATACGCCACACACAACTACAGGGCTTTTCATTAATGAAAACGAGCCGAATCTTTTAAAGGATATTAAAAAGATGCTTGAAAAACTTGTCCCACAAGGCGGCTGGGCACATGACTATCAAGAGGGGAATGCAGATGCACATTTGCGGGGTATTTTGCTTGGAAGTTCTGTTGTTGTTCCAGTAAGTAGTAGCAAGCTCAATCTTGGCACATGGCAGAGCATTTTCTTTGCAGAGCTAGATGGACCAAGAGAAAGGAACATTATAGTAAAAGAGATTGAAGCTTAAACTTCAAAAACTTCTTTTATGGTTTTTAAAAGTTGCTCTTTTGGGTATGCTCCAATAATTTTTCCAATTGCAACCCCATTTTTGAAAAAAAGCAAAGT
>JALTGF010000111.1 GCA_027077325.1 archaeon | reverse complement strand
TGGCAAAAAATTTGCTCACAAACTTAAACCAGTTTATCCTTGGCAGTGCGATGTTTGACGCTTCTACAACTGTTGTAGGTCTTGTCTTTTATGGCTACGGAGAAAAGCATGTGCTCCCCAACTTTTTCTTTGGGATATTTGGACCCTGGGTAATGTTCCCTCTAAAATTTATTGTGGTTTTGCTTGCCCTTTGGGCAATAGATATCTCTGATTCTGATTCTGACCTAAAGAATTTCATAAAACTTGCAATTCTTGCAGTAACTCTTGGGCCAGGAACAAGAAACTTGCTTAGAATGGTTATGGGCGTTTAGCTCATTAGCGCTTCAATATCTCTTGCTTTTTCTTTTCTTACACAATCAATGCAAAGCTCTCCCTCTTTTAAGGCACGGCCTTTTCCGCATTTTTTGCATACTTTGGTATTGTCAATAATCCAATCACTAACTCTTGGGAATTTTACGGGAAGCGCAAAATTAAACGATCCAGTGGAAACAAAAACCCCTTCTCCTGTTTGGTAATATGGGATTTTATTTTCCAGCTCCTTTATGTACGGCGTTGTCCTAGTAATTGCCTCTGCGTCAATTGGAATTAGTTGAAGGGTTATCTTGTTGTGAACTTGCTTTAAAATCCTGTCATCAATCCCGCTTGGGTCTTGCTCAACAATTATTGTGAATACATTAAACTTCCTTCCCTCTTTTGCAATCTTTGCAATAATATTTCCCTTGCTTGATTCTTCTGGCGAAAGGTAATTATGTGCTTCTTCCACAAGAATTCCTGCCGGCTTGAACTTGCTCCATTTTGCCCTGTCCTCAATTGCTGTTTTTTTGTATGTGTCAAATAGCTTGAAGGAAAGCAATGAAGTTATGAGCTTAGTTGCGTTGTTGCTTATCGAGCTCACATCTATGACATACCATGCTCCATTTGTTATGTCTCTGATCATATCATCGACAATAGATGTATATTCTGAAGACCAAATCTTCCTATCATCCCTTATAAGATAGCTCAATCTTCGCTTAACAGCATCCATAACTTTTTGCCCAGCAGGGCCTGCATAATCCTCCCCAAGCTCTTTTAAGATTTTATAATCGGCGTTTACAATCATTTCAATCCAATTTCCAGATTTTCCAGATTTCTTAAAATAATCCCTACACCTCCACATAAATGGCACTTGTGTTTCTGGATTGAAATCTGCAACCTCTAAAAGATTTGCAGGTGTTAGCAAGTTAAGCGGTATCTTTAATGGCCTCTCATAATCATCTGAATGGTCAGGGTCGAGTGTTAAATGAATAATTCTTGGCACACCCCCCGAGTTAAGCACTTTTAAGTCCTTGTAATATTCGCCGTGCGGGTCAATTACAATTCCACCGGCATAGCTGCTGTTTCCATCTCCCTTAATTGTAACTCCTAGAAGAATCTTAGAAGCGTTTGTCTTTCCAGAGTTTGTCCACCCACTTAAGAGCCAATGGGTTTTGTATGCATCTGGCTTAAACCCTGCAGTTGTTTCAAGCTGTTTGCTTCCTGAACGCACATGCGCAAAGTCAAGGTGCGGGAGGTTTAGTATGTCAAAATCTTCCTTGTCAAGTGTGTAAACCTTGTTGTCGTGCCTTGGGATTGTTTTATACCCTATAATATCTTTGTCTGTTTTCTTCCTATGCTCCATAAGAATTGTTGCCTGGGCATAAAGCAAAAATCGCTCCTCCAAGTCATACACAAAATCATTCCTTGAATAACGGGAGCGCATTTCCTTGTCTAGTGGCTGCTCTGAGAGGTTTGTCACAAAAATGTAAAATATCTTCGAGTCAGTTTCAACTTTGTAAAACCCTTCTTCCTCGACATTTTCTTCGTCTTCTACAAAGAAAAGAACCTTTCTTTTTGCCCCGTCAAAATAGTCAACTTTTCCAACTTGTTTCATACTCTATTTGTTCTCCTGTTTCTATATCAACTTTTCTCTCGCATGGTGTCATACCAGTCGGCATCTGCAAGGTCTTGCCTTAGCATTTTAATGGCATCACCGTCTTTTTTTGAAATTTCCCTCTTTATGAACCTCTTCAATTTTTCCTTATCATCTGTCCTCATAACTGCATCAGAATGGACCGCGCCAAGGGGGTAAGGGTACCCGCTGTACTTAGAATCAAGGGAGCAAAGCCCTAATTTTTCCATATCCTTTCGCAGGTCATTGATGTCTTTGTTTTTTGGGACATCTATCCTAAATATGTTTGACCGCCCTTTAAATGTTCCAAACATAATCTCTGAAATCTCGCCCTCTGGGTATGACTTCACAAGCGGATAACAAAACCATGGCTGGTTTTCAATGCTGTACGATTTAGCCATCTTCCTAAGCAGTGCGACTGCCGAGTATCTGCCAATTGTGAACATTGTCTTTTTTGAAATTCCTAATGTGTGCCTGTGCTCGTTGATTATCTTAGTACTTTCTGGACCAAGCGTTCCATCAACTAAAAGCAAGGTGTCTGCATCAATTGAGCCGTTTCTTATTTGTTCAAGTATAAATTGCTCTTCTTTCCTTTTTAGAAAATTTCCATTCTCAAACTCTTTAATTTGCTCTCTTGTCTTAAAGAGCGCAATGTCGTGCTTAATAATCTGCCTCTCCTGCACGGTGTTGCAGGTCTTCTTTTCTATGTTCGCATTAAACAACCTAAATGCCAGCTTATAATAAGCAAGAGACCAGGTTGGTGTTTCATAAATCATCAGGGAGCCGCCGTCAACCGCCGCAACCTTAAAGTCCTCCTTTTGTTCCCAGGGGTCATATAAGTTAAAAATGGACTTTTCAATGCTATTCAAGTAATATGCCTTGCCTCCTGGGGAATGCATTACTGAGAGATCTCCTCCAGTGGCGGCAGAATACCTCTTTTCAAGTTCTAAAATAATTTCGCTTAGTCGTTCTTTCATTTTTAATAATTATCGACAAGGAGGGATAAATAGTTAGCGAAAGTAAAAGTTATATACTTTAAAAGACAGTTATAATTTGATAAAAATGGTTAAATTTGAATGGAAAGGGACAATACAAGACATTGACTCTTTATTCAAAACACCTTCAATTAATGGGCCTTATGTAATGCTTGTTAAAGGAAAACCAGGAACTGTAAAAAGTACTTTCTGCCTTGAACTTTTGGACAAAGAACTGCAAAAGCACCCAGATCACCATGTTATGTACATAACATTTGAGCAAACACAAGAAAGCCTGGTTAGGACAATGTCTGCTCTTGGATTCTTTAAAAAATATCATGATAAAGAACATTTTGACGTATGGGATATTGGAAAGATGGTGGATGAAGCCAAAAAGAGATTTAGTGTAGTGGATAATATTCTTGAAAAACACAAAAAAGAGTCTTACAAAGAATTGAAAACTCTTGTTACTAAATCCTTTACAAGGGATGAAAATAAACCCATTGGGCAATTGATTTTAGCAAAAAGGGCATATGAGATCCTCTTAAACTGGTTAGATGATCATCCGGGTGCAAAAAGATTAGAAGCACGTAGGTTTTTGCTTACCAACGGTGTTTCGGATGAAGTATTTGACAAAATTTGG
>JALTGF010000110.1 GCA_027077325.1 archaeon | reverse complement strand
GATTTTTTTAATGACTCTAAAAATGCCACAATCAAAAGCAACATTTCTACATCCTTAAACTCAACGAACGAAACAAACAAAAACGAGTCAATTGAACTGACAGAAAACCATGACCTTGGGATTGAAAAAATTTACACAAAGAATGACACTGAAAATCCTCTCAAGTTAATCATAAAAGTCAAAGTAAAAAATTACGGCGACTTCAAGGAATCAAAACTTTACCTGCGCGGCACGGTTGGAAACAAGACAAGATATTATGGTCCTTATAACAAAACAATAACAAGGTCAAAGACAATAACTTCTCAATGGACGCAAAAGGAACCTGGTGCTTACAATATAACTTTTGGAATTTTAAACTACTCAAACTTTAATAAAGATTCAAACAAAGAGAATAATATAAAAAGTATCAAAGTATACTTAACTGATAATGGCACAACTAACTGAAAAGCAATACTCAAAAATAGAAGAAGGCAAGTGGATTCATGCAACCATAACCATAGAAGTCCAGGGAAATGACAAAAAATATGTGAAAAAAGCCCTCGAAGACCTAGTTGGCAAGCTCAAAAAGGAGCGTGGCGTTGAGATTGTTGAAGAAAAATATTCAGAAATCAGTGAAATTCGGGACAATTTTTACTCTTACTCAGTTGATCTTGACTTTCTAGCCCATGACTTTGGGATTATGACGCGAATTGCCCTTTTGTACTCTCCATCCTATGTTGAAATTTTCGAGCCAAAGAAAGAGGTTAAAATCCCAATCGGGGAGGCACAAAACTTGCTTGTTGATATTGCTCATATTGTAACTTCCCTTTCACACGCAGTTTTCATCCAACGAGGGAAATTAAAGCAGTTAGAACAAAAAGAGGCAGAAAAATAAAATAATACCATAAAATAAGCCTTTTTTGGCCTTTAATTTGCTAAAAACACTATTAGTAACAACAATAGAAAGATTTATATAGGGTATTTTAGTGAGTTGAACTGTTGTTTTATGTTTTTTGTTTTAAAACAACAAAAAACTCAATAAAAAACAAAAAGGAGGAAAAAAGAAATGCAAGGATTATGGAAAAAAGTCGGAGCAGCTCTTGGTAGTGCAGTAATGATTGGCGCTACTTTAGCTGGAGCAGCTTTGGCACAAACAAAAACCCTTGGCGACTACAAAAACCTTATGATTGCGTCTGATGGCTCAGTCACAGGTATGTATGTAGTCGGAGCAAATGCAGCAACTGCAGATGTTATTACTGCAATGGGAATGACTGCATGGCTCGGAAACCAACAAGTATCTGGATCATCTTCAGGTACTGGACAAATTACTTTGACACCTTTAGAAACTACTGTTAAAGGTGTAAAGAGACACATTGCACTTGATGACACTGGTAACAATGCATACGAATTCTCTAGCAGTACTAACAAAGAGGTAATCGGTCCTTCCGGATATGCATCTGGTGACGGCGTAGTTGACTTCTTACACAGCTACAAGGACAATGGACCAATTTATGTAAATGGTACTGAGTACAATTGGCATGAAGAAGTTGCATTGTATCTTAACAAATTAAATGTCACAAGAGATACTCTTGAAACAAACGCTGCTGACCAATACGATGATATCTTCCTAAAAGTAGGAAGAAACTCAATGAACTACACCTTCAAAATTGATTCAGGTGCTATATCAAACAGTGACATAAAAGGCAAGAAGATCTGGTTTATGGGTAAGCAGTACACCGTAATTTCAGTATCAAACGACATTGTAAAGCTTGGTTCTGTTGACTCAGAAGTTGTTTTGACAACTTCAAACCCAACAACAACTATCAATGGCGTTGATGTAACTCTTGGAGGAATTTACTCTGCAGGTACATCTGGTTCCTACAAAGCAAAGGTAACCGTTACAAATGGCGGAACAACCGAAACAAAATATGTGACCTCTGGTAGCACAGAGACAATCGCAGGAGTTGAAGTATATGTAAAGAACGCAGTTGTTACAACAATCGGAACAAATGAAGGGGAAGCACAGATGGTTGTAGGTGCTGGTGTACTAAAACTCGAAAATGACGCCAACCTAAAGAAAGGGGATGGAACAGAAACAACTTGGACTATCAGAAAAGTTCCATCAGATAAGGTTAGGTTACAGGCACTGTACGTCACTGAGTCTCAATCATACGAGAGCATTGGTGGAGATTACCCAGTCTTAAAGATTGGAGATTCAATTTCCGCACCAAATGGGTTATTCTCATTGAAATTCAATGGATTAACCGACCAATATGGAAGCCCAGTAACATACAAGCCAATTGACATAAGACCAGATTCATTCAAAAACTCAAACCTAACAAAAATTGAAACAACCTCTGGGGACTACATACAGTTCACAGTTGGTGGTTCAACTAGGACAGACAACACAATCTGGGTAAACCTAACTGCCGGTGCAAACGATGCATTCATATACAAGAACACAACTGGAACTACAACTACATATGAACCAATAACCAGCCCTGCAATTAAGTTAACCACCTCAGACAGTTTAACCTTGAGCTACACTACAAATGGAACTAATGGTGGAATGCTTAACATAACAGAGCCTGGAACAAACAAAGTACTACACATACAGCAACATGGGCAGAAATTCCAGTACAAGAATGGAACAGTGACAAAACAAACTTCATATGTTGACTACGACGGATTTAACACAAGTTCAAGCTGGATTGCAAGAACTTCTGACTACACAACTGCAACAAGAGATTACTACACCAAATATGGAATCTATGTAAGTTCAGTCGGTCCATATGGAATAACCTTAAAAGCACCAGAAGGCAGGACATATGGTGAGATCTTGTTCGGTTCAGAATCCTCTGGCACAGGCGAAGCAAAGACTGTAAGCCCAGGAGAAACTGTAACTATTGGCGGAACAAAAATCAAGGTTGAAGGTACTGTATCTGGTCAAAAGCCAGTCACACTACCAAGCACCATCGCAAAGTTAGACACTGATGTGACATCCGCTGACGAAGCAGCCTACAACTTGGTCTTAATTGGTGGGCCAGCTGTTAACACACTGGTTAACAAATTACAGACCGAGGGCAAACTCGAGAAGACAATAGGCAGCCCAGGCAGCAATGCAGATGTCGCAGCTGCAGGTGCAGGTGTGATCGAGCTTGTTGACGACGCATGGGGAACCGGAAAGTATGCAATAGTCGTTGCTGGTTCAGACAGAGCAGGAACCAACAAGGCAGGAAACATACTGGCACACTTTGATGACCATGCATCAGACCTTACAGGAAAGACCGCATACATGGTATAAGGCCAAAAACCTTTTTTGGAAGAAGGGGAAAGCACCCCTTCTTTTCCAAACTTTTTTTTACACTTTAAAAACCAAATTTTAATAAATACCTGTAAATTACTATTTCAATTATGAAACTTAACATTAGTAAATCAAATATCCTAATCATAGCTCTCTTGCTCTTGCTGGCATTTGGTGGGGGCTATTTGGCAGTCCATCGCCCTCCAAAAGCCCCGGTTGGAAATGTGTTTGTATGCGCCCACCAGGCGGTGCCGTTCCGCGCAAATATCACAGACTGTTTGGCTGTTAAGGTTGTTCCAAATGAAAAAATTCTTGCAGATACTCTGACAAGCCCAACTGCAAATTTAGCATTCATCCTTGTTAATCCAAATGGGACCGCAGCGGTTGGTTCATCTGCCTATGAAATCTATAAAACATTTAGTTCTCTCAAGTCAGTTACTGGAATAAGCCCGGACATAGTGTACACTCAAAAATGGCCGGACCAGCCAAATGCAGCAGTTATGAGCATCCAAAATGCGACGTACCAAGCGCCAATAATTTGGCTCAGGCCAAACCAAACCAAAACAGAGATAGATGTAAACGGGCCTCAAATAATTGTTTATGCAAAAAACCAGTATGATTTAGATGCCGCCACGTGCAAAATTGCCATCCTGCTAATAAACGAGACAATGAACTGTTAGAATGATTACCTGCTTAAAAATTAAAAAAGAAAAAGGGGAACTTGCAAAGAGAAAACTGGCGGATCTCAACGCCTTAAACAATAACCGCGAAATATCCTCTAAAGGAAATTTTTTGTATTTTCCTATAAATGCAAGGTACAAAGAGAAAGTAAATCTCCTTAAAATAGGAAAAATCGTGCAGTGGCCTGCAAAACTTAAGAAAAAGCGAGTTAAGAATTTTACAGATATTCTAAAAGGAAAACTAACTAAAGAAGAAATTAAGCATCTACGAACTTCCTATGATTTGTTCGGGGAAGTGGCAGTAATTGAGATACCTAAAGAACTTGAAAAAAAGGAAAAAATAATCGGGGCGGCGCTTTTGAAATTTTATCCAAACCTGAAAGCAGTTTTCAAAAAAGCGGGCGTAGTTTCTGGGATTTATAGGGTCAGGCCATTAAAGTTGTTAGCTGGGAAAGGCGGAACTGAGACAACTTACAAAGAAAGTGGATGCACATTTAAGTTTGATGTTGCAAAGGTATTTTTCACTGAGCGGCTTGGGACAGAGCGGCTTAGGATTGCTTCTCAAGTAATGCCAAATGAAATAATTGTAGATATGTTTGCGGGTGTTGGCCCCTTCTCAATTGTAATTGCAAAGAAGCAGCCAAAGGTTAAGACAATATATGCAGTTGACATAAACCCAGACGCTGTTAAATATTTAAAAGAAAACATAATCCTAAACAAGGTTTCAGATAAAGTTGTCCCAATTGAAGGAGATGCAAGAAAAGTTGCAAGAAAATTAAAAAATGTTGCTGACCGAGTGATAATGAACCTCCCAAAAACAAGTGAAAACTTTTTTCCTGAAGCAATTGAGGTCCTAAAAAAGAAAGGCATAATCCATTTTTACACTTTTGCAGAGAGCAAAACAGAGGTTATCTCAAATATTCAAACAGCGATAGGTAATGTGAATTATAAAATATTGGTGGTTAAAAAAGTTCGACCTTACTCTCCTCTGCTTTATAATTTTGTTGCAGACATTCTTGTTAGAAAAGTTAATAAATAGCAAGCATTTATTTAACTCGGGAGATTGAATGAAAACTAAATTACTACTATCTGCACTAGTATTATTCTCATTTATTATTATATCTCAAAGTGTGTTTGCAGATGGGCTTGTTTCTGTAAAAAAAATTGAAAATGTAAATGGCTCAATTGGAATTACTGTCCATAATGACCTATCTACAACACTGTACACAAATCCCTCAACGCACAACTCTTCTGTCTTTAAGTATTACCTTGACAACTCCTCTGTTTCAATAATTAAAAATGGCTCTGTTACTTCAATTGGTAGCGGAAAAGATGGCTTTGTGATCCTAAATGCCAGTTGGCCGCAATCAAAATACAAATTATTAAATGTTACATTCATCGATGAGGGTGGAACACTTTACCCATCAGAAACAAGTTATCCAATCTTTGCAAAACAAGGACTAAGCCCAATTGAGGTTTCTGTAACTCCTCAAATAATAACGACTGATAAATCTGTAAATATCTCCATAAAAATAAAAGCAACTGGTGAATCTGACATCTCAAGCATAAATGTTCACACAAAGAACCCATCATATTACGCGCTTAAACTAAAGTCAAATCCAACTTCAATGGCCAAGGGAAGTATTGAAAAATTTGTATTTACATATGAACCAACTGGCGGGACTCTTCCCGAAACAGTTATCTCAAATACTTCATATGCATTAATAAATGTAACTTATGAATACTATGGCTTTAAAACCACTTTAAATTTAAATGAAAGTTTTATTGTATTTAACAAGAACCTTATCGATGATAAATTGCCAAATGTTACTGTATGGACTCAAAAGCCCATAGAAGTCGAGAAAGGAAAATCAACAAATATTTCTGTTTATGCTCAAAACCTAAACATTGGAGGGCATGATGCCTGTGACTTAAATTTTACGCTAACCTCGCCAAACTCAAATATTAAAATCCCAATTTATGATATCCTCCCTGGCGATAAGTTGGTAGGATCATTAATAAGACCAACATCCCCTATTGTCACTTTTAAGGTAGTTAGTTCAAATAGTTCTAATATCGCGAAATATAATCTAACATTAACAACTAAGTACAAGGATTGTGAGTGGGGCTCTTCTTTTAAGTTAATTAACGATGTGCCTATAAGCATTGTTAAACAAATTACAATTAATAAAAATGTTACAGAGAATAACAATACCAACCTCACTAATGCCCAAAATGTCACCCCTAACAACTCATCTGAAATCTCAAAACAAGCATCACAAACAACAAATGGCCCGAGTTCTTCCCCACATACCAGCTCTAATTTTAGGTTTTATTTAATCTTAGGAATTTCTGGATTCTTAATAATGCTCTCGATTATTGGGATACTTGAATGGAGAAGCAGATTTATTTAATTACCAAGGAACCTTCTTTAATTTTAACTTATATGCGCAATAATTTGTAGAAATATGGATCGCAGGTGTCAAGATTAAAATCGTGATAATCACGCTTACACTTGGAAGACTCAACAGTGCTGCAAATGCAATTGCACCAACTACAAACCCTAACTGATCCATCCCCCATGCATGCTGTCCCCTTTTTATCCCCATCCTCCTCTTTAAAAAACTCCCTGTTAAGTCACCTACCAGCGCACCAATTGAAAGTAAGAACCCAAGCAGTAATCCTCCCTCAATAAATCCCATTATTGTTCCAGCAACAACTCCCAAAACAAACCCTCTGATTGTTTTTCCTTTTCCAAATATTGGTTTTCCGTCAAAAAATTTTTTTCCAAAATCAATCGGAGTTCCGCCGCCTACAATTAGTGGTGTTCCATTTGCAACATATGCCGGCAAAATCCAGTAAATTGAAAAAAGAATCAGGTTTATTATACTATCCATCTATCTGGGTATCCTCACTTTTGAAAGTGCCTCTACATATTTTTTAATTCTATTTGACTCTCTTTCCAGCCTGCCCAAATTTTTCAGAAGTTTCTTTTTTTCCTCAGTACTCCCCTTAGCATTTTTAATCTCATTCCGGTACTCGTCTAAATTTTCATGAACTTCCGAAAATCCTCTGCTTATTTTTAGCATAATTGCTGTTTTTATTGTTTCAACAAGGTCCCCGTCAAGTTGGATGTAAAGTTTCCTGTCGTTTGGTCTTTTAATCTTTTTAAGCATCCCTAAAACCTCAAGCAAATCAAGACTTAAGGATATCATACTAGTTGAGTACCTAGTTTTTTTGGCCAATTCTTCCAGTGATAAGACATCTCCTGATATAATTAACGCTGCTAAAATTTTTCCATGAACTTCCGAATATCCAAGTGACTCTGACATAGACGCAAACGTGTTAATTATCTCTCGCTCAATTTCTGAAATTGTTTTTTCCATTGTTTGCCCCATCCCTTCTTATTTAAAGCATAGCAAAATATTTAAATACTATCATTTAGTACTTTTAAAAAGTATTAAAAGTTATGAAAATCCTCGAAAAAACCCAGTCAGTATGTCCTGAATGCAACAGGTTACTAGATGCGGAAATCTTTGAAAGGGATGGGAAAGTTTACATTCGAAAGACCTGCCCAGAGCACGGTTATTTTGAGGACCTGTATTGGGGCGATATAGACTACTATAACTCCGCAAAGAAATTTGCAAGAGATGGAAAGGGAATTGAAAATCCAAATGTTAAAAAGAAAGATGCAGTTTGCCCATTTGACTGTGGGCTTTGTCCGCTTCACAAGTCAGGTTCAAACTTAACCAACATTGTTGTAACTAATAGATGCGACTTAAATTGCTGGTACTGTTTCTTCTATGCAGAAAAGGCAGGGTATGTGTATGAGCCAACTTTAGAGCAAATAAGAGAAATGGCTCGCGTGATTAGGGCGGAGCGGCCAGTTCCTGGAAATGCAATTCAAATAACTGGTGGAGAGCCAACAATTAGGGATGATCTAATTGACATAATAAAAATATTCAAAGAAGAGGGATTTAGCCATGTCCAACTTAACACAAATGGGATTAAGATGTCTCAAGATCCTAATCTTGCAAAGGCAGTTCGTGAAGCAGGCGTAAATAATCTTTACTTGAGTTTTGATGGTGTTACTGCAAAGACAAATCCGAAGAATCACTGGGAGGCCCCAAAAGTTATTGAAAACTGCAGGAAAGCTGACCTTGGCATTGTTTTAGTTCCAACTGTTATAAAAACTGTAAACGATAATGAAATTGGGGATATCCTAAAATTTGCTTTTGACAATATGGATGTTGTCCGTGGTGTTAATTACCAACCAGTTTCCCTAGTTGGGCAAATGCCAAGAAAAGAGCGGGATAAATTTAGAATTACAATCCCCGATGTCCTAAACAAACTTGAAGAACAAACAGACGGGCAAGTAACAAAAGAAGATTTCTTTCCAATACCAACTGAATTGCCATTGAGCCATTTTGTCGAGGCAATAACAAAGCGGCCCCAATATGAGTTATCTGCTCACTTCGCGTGCGGAGCGGCAAGTTATATCTTTAAAGATGGGGACAAAATGATCCCAATTTCAAGATTTTTAGATGTTCCTGGAATTACAGACTTCCTAGAAAAGCGTGCTCAGGACATCCAAGCAGGAAAAAGCAAGATTATTGCAGGTGCAAGATTACTTGCAAGGCTTGGTTCCTTTATAGACAATAAGAAAAAGCCATCCTATCTCAACTTTAAGAAAATGCTGTTTGATATCCTTATAAAACATAATTATGGGTCTCTTGCAGTTATGCACAAAAAGGCATTATTTGTTGGAATGATGCACTTTATGGACAAATACAATTATGATGTCGAGCGCGTAAAGAGGTGTGTAATCCACTATGTCACCCCAGACAAGCAAATGCCTATAATTCCGTTCTGTACATTTAATGTGTTCCCTGAATTGTACAGGGACAAAATACAAAAGAAGTATTCAATATCCTTTAAAGAGTGGGAAAAGAAAACAGGGAAGAAACTAAAGGATGACCTATACCACCGTGATTTAAGCAAGTTTAAAGAATCTAATTAATTGAAATCCTCTTGTTCCCTTTTGGAATTATTTTCGGAAATATAAAAATCCACCAGTAAAGATAGAAGTAACCAGAAATCAGACCAATTGCCCATGAATATAACAAACTGTACCCTAAATTTCCAAACATAGTTGCCGTTAGAAATCCGCTTATAAGCCCTGTTTCTGATACTGGTTTTTTGCTCCCAAATGGAAGCAGCAATTTAATTGGTGCGTAAATTATGACTGCCCCAAGCGCAATTGAATAAAGCGGATTAATCCCAAGATAAAGGCAAATAGCAGTAAGCGTACTTGCCAAAATTGCTGCTGAGTTTATTATTAATCCCATTGTTAAGCAGGTTGCATAACTTTTATTTATATATAACTCTTACCGTACCATATGGGTGTAGACTTAGGGAAACTTGTCGAAGCTAAAGAGATTGAGCTTAGTTCTCTTGCTGGAAGGAAAGTTGCAATTGATGCTTTTAACGCAATCTATCAATTTTTAAGTATAATCAGGCAATCAGATGGAACCCCTTTAATGGATTCAAATGGGAAAATAACATCCCACCTTTCTGGGCTTTTTTACAGGACCATGCGACTTCTTGAGATTGGGCTTTTGCCTTCTTATGTGTTTGATGGAAAACCGCCTGTTCTTAAAGAAGAAACAATAAAAGAGCGGCAAGCGATTAGGGAAGAAGCGCGTGAGAAGTGGAAATCTGCCTTAAGAGCAGGCCGAATTGAAGAAGCAAAAAAATATGCGCAAGCAACTTCAAAATTAAGCGAGGAAATGCTCAACGAGTCAAAGGAGTTGCTTGAAGCACTTGGAATCCCCTTTGTCCAAGCGCCAAGTGAAGGCGAGGCGCAAGCGGCGTATATATGCCAGATGGGAGATGTATATGCCGTTGGTTCTCAGGATTTTGACTCCTTGCTTTTTGGAGCCCCACGGTTAATAAGAAACTTAACAATTACTGGGCGCAGAAAAGTGCCAAGAAAAAACTATTATGTTGAAATAAAGCCAGAATTTTTAGAATTGGCTAAAATTTTGTCTGACTTAAAAATTACGCGGGAACAGTTAATTGAGGTTGGGATTTTAATTGGTACTGATTTTAACCCAGGTATTAAAGGGATTGGTCCAAAAAAAGCACTCCAGCACATACTACAAAAGCCAATAAAAGAATGGGCAGAGGAACTTGAATTTAGCATTAATCCTGAAAAAGTTAAGGAAATCTTTCTCAATCCAGAAGTAACAAAAGACTACACATTAAAATGGAGGGAGCCGAACCAAGACAAATTAATTGAAATTCTACATGAAAAGCACGAATTCTCAAAGGAGCGAATTGAAAACGCACTTGAAAAACTAGATAAAAGTAAAAGCGCGAGAACTCAAAAAAGTTTAGATCGATGGTTTTAGTATGATGGAAGAAACAATAACCGCTCACGGCCATGTAAATGTCCTCGGCACGCACAAAACAACAATTGAAATAACTAAGGAAAGCAATTTAACAAAAAGGGGCGACTGCATAATTGGCGTGCGCGCTGAAAAATCTTGTGCAGATTTG
>JALTGF010000109.1 GCA_027077325.1 archaeon | reverse complement strand
ACATCCCAGGATGCTCTGTATGAACTGGAAACAGCATCTTCGGGTTTACTTTTTTGATTAATTCTCTTAAATCATCACCATTTGCATGACCTGAACAATGACTTTGGAAGTATTCCAAGTGAAAATGGTTTATCCAATTCATCATCCTCTTTTTGCTTATTTCCATTTCTTCATTGAAAGGCTCTGACAAACTATGAACATACAATCCACCTTTTGGGTCTAAATCAACGAGTTGGTTAAAATACCAGAAATTGAGTACGACCATATAATCTTCTGGTTTCTTTGCAATTTCTTCAGCAGTAATTATATTATTTTGATTAAGTCTATTTTTTATGTACTTCTCTCTGTAATCTTCATCACTGTATGTCCCTGTCATCCTTCTTGGTTTTAACAAAAGAATGTTTTCACCTTTTGAATCGGGAACTTTCAACTTTTTATCCTCGTGATATTTATCCAAAAAGCACGCATGTTTGAAACTTATAACTAACTTCTTCCCCAATTCATTTGCTATCCTATAAAATGTTTTGAATCTATCAACATCTTTAAAATTAAAATCAACTATGCTCATTTTCTTATTTTTGACTAATTTTGCTCTAGAAGTTTCATAAACTTTCATCTCTGATTCTCCAGTCCTCCTAATATTTATCCTCGTTCCTTCTGTAATCATTGCAATTGGCTTTGCTTCTGTTGCTTTTTCCACAAACTCAAAAGTTTCGTATGATCTAAGTCCATGCATCCTTAAATCACCAGTGTAAACTATTGGCCCGCTAGAAGTGTATATAATAAATCCATATGCACCTGGAACTGAATGGTCTACATGTATTGGTTCTATTTCAAGAGAATCAATTTTTATTTTATCTCCATTCTTAAACAAGTGAAATTTTCTTTTTATCGGCGGCTTTTTGTAATCTTTCCTAAAAAGGGGTCTTTCTCTGAAATCAATTACTTCATTTTCTATGCTTCTTTGTGATGATTCTTGTATTGCATCAAGAATCCTTTTTGAAGTTTCACTACAATAAATAGGGATATCCTTGTTTAGAAATGA
>JALTGF010000108.1 GCA_027077325.1 archaeon | reverse complement strand
TGTATAAAGAAGATGCTTGCTATCTGGACTAAAAATGAGACCATTAACGTCTTCATATCTTTTCCCTGACTTGCCATCTAAAACAACCATAACCCCTTTGTTTGTATACACCTTGTAAGTAAAATGTTTACTATCAGGACTGAAGATAAGAGCATAAACATCGTCGTATACTCTTCCTTCTTTACCGTCTAAAACAACAAAGTGTTTTTTATTTCTTTCTGCCACATAAGCAAAGTGTTGACTGTCAGGGCTAAAGGTAAGATCATCAACGCTCTCGTATGCCCCTTGTTCTTGATAGTCTATCATCACAAAGGATTTCCTATCATCGTATACTGCATAAGCAAGGCGTTCGCTGTCAGGACTAAAAGTAAGATCGCTAATGATCTCGTACTCCTTTTTCTCTTTCCCATCTAAAACAACAACTTCATTACCATCTCTTTCTGCCACATAAGCAAAGTGATTGCTATTGGGGCTAAAGGTAATCTGAGAAACCCCGTCGTATTCTTTTCCTTCCTTACCATCTAAAACAACAACTTCATTACCATCTCTTTCTGCCACATAAGCAAATTGTTGACTATCCGGGCTAAAAGTAAGCCTGCCAACCCAATCATATTCTTCGCCCTCCTTTCCATCTAAAACAACAAACCATTTATTATTTCTTTTTGCCACATAAGCAAAATGTTGACTATCAGGGCTAAAAGTAATCTGAGAAACCCTGTCGTATTCTTTTCCTTTCTTCCCATCTAAGACAACGAGCTGTTTATCATCTTTCTTTATCGCATAAGCAAGCCTTTTGCCGTTAGGAGTAAACACAGGCCTTGGTTGCCATAAAAGAGTACATCCTTGGCAAAGTGTCCCCAGTTTTTTTGTAGTTAGGGTAAATTGCTGAGTTTTCGTAGTCGATACTTTGCTAATTGGTGCCTTACTAATTGGTGTTTGGGCGCCTAATGTTGTTGTAGCTACTGGCTTAGGATGAACTTTACTAATCATTGGTGGTTTAGCCGGTTTCTTCTCAAAATGCTGCCAGGTAAAGTAGCCACCAATTAAAATAACCACTGAG
>JALTGF010000107.1 GCA_027077325.1 archaeon | reverse complement strand
TGTCCTCCTGTAGTGTAAGAAGAACAGCATCTAATTTAAATTCATTTGAAAATTTTCTCCTTGGTTTCATAAAACCTGCCTCCTTTAAGTTAGTTTATCATATGCACTAACTTGGTGTATACAGGATCGTAGCAGAACCACACACTTGACAAATAAGATAAATAGGGTTCTTTCCAAAAAACTATGGGTAATTCAAACTCTGTGAGTTATGCAAAGAATAATTGATAAATTATTCTTTGCATTCTTCTCTTTGAGAAGTTAGAATTATGCATAATTATGTTGTGTTGCATTTATTACATTGCATTTATTTATTACCTTTTGTTGGAGGATAAGCTATATGGTTAGTGTTATGCAGGAACTATTTGAAAAAGCGTTAGGTATTACACCACCCTGGTTTGTAGAAAAGATAGAGTTTGACCAGGATGAGAAAAGATTGGATATTTATATAAACTTCAAAAGAGGTTCTAAATTCAGCTATTTTGATAATAAAAACAATAAAGAACTCTTTGGTCTGAGTGCATATGATACTACAACAAAGAAATGGAGACATCTGAACTTCTTTGAGCATGAGTGTTATCTTCATGCAAGAATACCAAGGGTGAAACTCCCAGACGGGACTATCAAAACAGTAAAAGCTCCATGGGAGGGTGTAAGCAGTGGATTTAGTTTGCTCTTTGAAGCTTTGCTTTTACAGTTGTGCTCATCCATGCCTGTTAATCAGGTATCAAAACTGATCAATGTACACAACGATAAAATATGGGACATGCTTGATAGATATGTAAGCAAAGCAAAAGAATATGAAGATTTCTCCAACATCGATTCCATAGGCATAGATGAGACAAGTATAGCCAAAGGGCATGAATACATTACCCTGTTTGTGGATTTAAATAAAAGAAGGACACTGTTTGTGACAAAAGGCAAGGATGCTTCCACAGTTAAAGAGTTTGTGAAAGATTTTAAGAAACATAACGAAAGAATAAAAAACATTCAAAATGTTAGCTGCGATATGTCGCCTGCATTTATCAAGGGTGTAAGAGAATACATACCCAATGCCGATATTACATT
>JALTGF010000106.1 GCA_027077325.1 archaeon | reverse complement strand
AAAGGGTTAGCTTTAGTTCGCCTGTTTCATCCTTAATTCTTGCGTTGCAAACTCTAATAACTCTTCCGAACTTTTCAAATTGCCTTGGTTCTTCCTTGTCTATGACTTCAACATTTTTAAGTGTAGCGCTTTGTTGAGCCAGTACTTCGTTAATTTTCAAATTTTTCACCTCTCCTTAACAATTCCAGTCATAGTATATAATTGTTTCTAAAAGAAAACCTAAATCTATTTATTTTAATTAATTAAAGTACCACCTATGAAAATCCAACTAGATCCAGGACCATTTGCCCATTTTTCTGAGTATGAAATGGTTAAGGCGCTATTGGAGATTAACAAAAGGCCGCTTGGGAGAGCAGGGATTATGCACGCCCTTGCACTTGGAGAGGGTAGCACAAGAACGCTTATGAACAAACTGAAAGAAATTGGGCTGGTTAAGAGCTCCACAAAGGGACTTGTTCTATCTGAGGAGGGGAAACAGTTTGTTAAGAACATATTAAAGATGATTTCAGGCCCAGCAAGAGTAAAATTCATTGACCACTCTGTTGCACTTAGGATTAAGAAATCCGCTGAAAAGATAAAGTACGGAATTGAGCAAAGGGATGCAGCAGTTAAGGCAGGAGCTGATGGCGCGCTTGTTCTCGTTCGAGGAAAATCCGGCTTGAGGATTGCCGGCTCGCGCGGATTTAGGAAGGAAAATGAATCACTTTATGAGGAAATTGAAAGAAAGCTTTCTCCGGAAGAGGGAGATGTAATCATAATCGTATTCTCAAAAAATTTAGTGGCTGCTGAGAGCGGGGCGTGGGCGGCTGCAAAAACAATAGTTTAAGAAAGAGTTTGGGTTTTCAAACCGAAAAGTATATAAACCTGGATAGTCTATCCAGGTTGCTATGAAAAAAATAATCTTAATCTTTGCATTGTTGCTGTTGTTTAGCTTCAGCCCCATTTATGCAAAACCAGTTCATGCAGAAAATACCACTTTAAACATAACAAAATTTTATGGGCTTAGTGTTGCAAGGGAAAATCAAACTTTTACATTGTTTTTAGAAATCAATAACACCGGAAATTATT
>JALTGF010000105.1 GCA_027077325.1 archaeon | reverse complement strand
TAGATACTGTTGTATTAAATGCTTCCCCGTAAAATATCGGGTTATGATCAACTTTAATATTTGAAACTACTAAATCTGCGCCTATTCCTAAATCATACGGGATTCCATTTATCAATAAATAGATATTGTGAGCCTCTTGATCTGTCAAATCTTTATATCCAGTATATAATGAAATTCCATTTTGTAAATCTCCCTGTGTCTCCATTTTTACATCATTGCAATTACTTCCAAAATTATCATTACATACTCCAACTGGTATACTATAATCTGATTTTGATACTGAAACTGACATTGATGGAGTATTTGCATGTATGCTATTTACAAATAGAGTAATATTACCATTTGAATTGTTATAAGTATCCTGATAATTATTTAATGAATAACTTCCAAGAAAAGTAATATTTGTTGGTACAAATGTTGGATTTGATAAATCTGGTGAATCTGAAACTGCTCCCCAAACTTTTGCGGGAAAATAAGCAGGCTCATTATTAATTCCATATGGATCTGATATCAAAACATCTATAGTACTAACTGAAGTCGGATCTGCTTTTGCACAAATCAATCCGTTCTTTTCATAAGAATCACCCAATTTTACCATAACACCAGCATTTGAACTCAAATTCTTTGAAACCGCTATATATTTAGAATCAACTGAATAAAATAATGCTACCCATTTACCAGCAGGACTAATTGTATCACATACTTCTATTCCTAAATCTGGATTAACATCTGCCACGGCATCTTTATATGTCTTTGAATTTAAATCATAATATAACGTATTATGCACTGTTCCATCTTGATCAACTAGATTTATAGTCATACTATATGAAGATCCGATTAGTAAAATTACCAAAGCCAAAGGAATTATATATTCTTTCATCATAATCACCTACTCCAAATTATTTATTACTTTCCAGCATGAGATACAACCGAACTATTAAAACTATTTATTACGCTTCTAGCATAAGATACAACCGAACTCAATTTAGTTAAAGTTTGTGATAATGTATTATCACTAATATTTACAACTTTATTCATATTTGGATGTGATTCTATATTAAAGGTTTCATC
>JALTGF010000104.1 GCA_027077325.1 archaeon | reverse complement strand
TTTGACATAAATTAATTTAAGTTAGCATTGTATATAATTAATTTGCGAGTGCCTCGCTTCGCTCGGCGGAAGTATAAGAAAATGCAGGGGTGGCGGAGTCTGGAAAACGTGCACGGTTCAGGTCGCGCGTGCGGCGAGGAAAAATAAAGGTATATGTCGAGGCGCGCGCGTGAAATGCCGTGTGGCTTAGTGCCTACGCGAGTTCAAATCTCGTCCCCTGCATTATATAAGAGGAAATATTTGAAATAATAATCAAATGCTGGTTCCGTGCAAAAACAGGAAAACGGAATCCAGCATGGGCGCGGGCCGACCACGGCCCGTTATGAATCCCTTCCCCTGCATTATATAAGAGGAAATATTTGAAATAAAAATAAAATCCCACTTCGCGAAGCGAATGTGGGATGATTGCCAGCTGATCTTTAGCTGAAATATTTTTGGGATAATAGTCAGAATATAACTCTCACTTAGTTTTCTTTAACAATTTCCAGAAGCAGGCGCGGTAGCAGTTGAATTTATGGTTGTATTACACACTGCGGGCTCGGTTTCAAATGCAGAGCAAATTGCATCCATATATGCTTGCGGTGTTCTCTGACCACTGTATTCAACGTTGTTTATAAGCAAAGTTGGAGAGGAACTAACAGAGTATTGCTCATCAAGTTTCGCCTCGTTTTCTAGAAGGGTTTTTGCCTCGTTTTTATAACAATTAGTTATATTTGAAACATTTATTCCAACACTTTGTGCAATTGACTCCCAGCAAGTGTCTGCATTGCTTGGACTGCAATTCTTATTTATCCCAAGAACAAAATCCCAGTACTTATCTTTATTGTATTTATAGACACACAGCTCTCTCACATCTTGATGAAGCTCTTGTGGTCCGTGCAAAGATGCATACATTTCATCTATCGTGCCATTTTTGACAGAAGTTTTTGAAACAATGTAATGAGGAACAATTTCAATAACATTTTTAAGGGCACTTACAACAGGTGCAATGTTATTCTCTGCTTGGTTTCCATACGGACAAAATGCCATCGTGAAAAGCATCGCCGTAGGATTAGCTGACTTGGGGATCTCTTTTGGCTTTACTTCTGGAGGCACATAACTCATATTAATTGCCTGCGGAATTAAAAATTGCCCATCTTTTGTAACATATACTGGAATATCTCGACCATTTACCGTAATTATTAATTTGTAAAGCCCGTTCCAGTCCTCAACTGACTTTAATTCTGCAGTTGCTTGCCCACGAAGCACACGCACATTTATAAAATTAAGTGCATTAGAGGCAGCAACATTTTTGTCAACAACGTGAGTGGATAGGCCACCCGCAAAACTCCCACTGGCTAGGACTATTACTAAAACAATTGCCAGCGCAATTGTTGAACCAATCCAAATTCTTGAATCATTTAAAAATGTTTTTGGCTTTGATTTCATTGGATATGCAATAATAATGTGGGATATATTTAAATCTTTGCGTGAATTAAGAGGTTGATAGAAATGTACGGAAAAATTCAGACAAAAAAACTGTTAAAAAAGCTTGAAGAGAAAGATATAAGCTACTTATTAGTTATGAATCTTGATTTACCTCAGTTAGACCCAAACTTTTATTATTTTACTGGCCTTGATGGATACGAGCATTCAATTGCTTTGCTTGGAGAAAAATCAAGAGTATATGTGCCCAGTTTTGAAGTCCCTCGTGCAAAAAGAGAAAGTTCAATAAGAGATATTAGAAAAACAAAAGCAGGGCTTACAAAAGAGCTTGGCAAATTTTTAAACAATAAAAAAGTTGGGATTAATGGAGAGTTTATGCCAGTTAACTTTCAAAAGAAACTAAAGAGGAACAAGATTAAACTTGTAGATGCTTCAAAAATAATTGAGGAGTTGAGAGTAATTAAAAACAAGGAAGAAGTTGAGAGAATTAAAAAAGCCGCCAGTTTGAGTAAAAAAGTTCTAAAGAAGGTTGACATTTCAAAGTCAGAAACACAGATAGTTGCCGACCTAATTTATGAGTATGCGCGGCATGGGATGAAGCCGGGATATGATCCAATTGTTGCTTTTGATGGGGACTCAACGGTTCCACATTTTATACCCACGAATAAGAGAGGTGGAAAAACACTTTTAATTGATGCAGCAGCAGCATACAAAAATTACACTGCAGACATAACAAGGACATTTCTTTTAAAGCCAACCAAAGAAATGAAAAAGGTTTATGAAATTGTAAAAGAAGTGCACGACCTTGCAATTGATATGGTAGAACCGGGGGTTAAAGCATCTGAAATTGATAATTTTATGCAAGACTTTTTAAAGAAAAAGGGATACTCTTGCCCACATTCAATTGGTCATGGGATAGGCCTGCTTGTTCATGAGAGACCATATATTAGTATTAAATCAGATGAAATCCTGAAGGAAGGAATGACATTTACAATAGAGCCAGGAGTTTATATTACTGGAAAATTTGGTATTAGGATTGAGGATGATATTTTAGTCACAAAAAGTGGCCATAAGATACTATGAAAATACTAAAAAGAGATTTTTATGAAAGGCCGACATTGAAAGTTGCTCACGATCTTTTAGGAAAAATTTTGTACTATAAAAGCTCTCAAGGGATTTTAAGTGGGAAAATTGTTGAGACTGAGGCGTACTTGCAAAATGATGCTGCTTGCCATGCCTCCCGTGGGATGACCCCAAGGAACAAGGCAATGTTCGGCCCGCCTGGACATGCATATGTTTACTTTACATATGGGATGCACTACTGCTTTAATGTTGTTACCCAAAAAGAAGGAGTAGGAGAAGCAGTTTTAATTAGAGCAGTTGAACCAATTAAAGGAATCGAAATTATGAAAAAAAATAGAGGCGTTGAAGATATAAAAAATTTAACAAATGGCCCTGCAAAACTTTGCCAAGCATTTGGAATTGACAAAAGAATGAATGAAACTGACATGACAAAAGGCAACTTTGTTATTTTAGACTCAGATGAAAAACCAAAAGTTCACAGATCTCAGAGAATTGGAATAAAAAACAATGTTGAAAAGCTTTGGAGGTTTTATACAGATTCAGAGTTTGTTAGTAAGAAATAATAAACTCTACGATTTGATTTGGATCTTTTAACTTTTCAACAAGATTTCTGTTTAAGTCTGCGCACGCTTTGTCGCAATTAATTAACAAAGTTCTGTCATCAATATAATTTGATTTTCTTAGAACAATATCAGTTTTATTTGTTAAAATTAAATCCGGGGAGCCATATCCAGTTATTTTTTCTTCAATTCCAGAAGCCCTTAAAGTAACGACAAATTTTGAATTCGTCTTTAGTTTTTCTTTTAAGTCCCCGCTTAAATCTGCACAAGATTTTTCAGCGCGCACGCCAATTATGCAGTCGCCCCTTTTTGTTAAATTGCTTTCCTTAGTTATTTCAATTGTTGTTTTGTGCGTGCCGAGGACATTTACATGGCCGTGAGCGATTATTTTTTCTTCCATTATACTAAAACCATTGATCTAAACTTTTTTGAGTTCTCGCGCTTTTACTTTTTTCTAGTTTTTCAAGTGCGTTTTCAATTCGCTCCTTTGAGAATTCGTGCTTTTCATGTAGAATTTCAATTAATTTGTCTTGGTTCGGCTCCCTCCATTTTAATGTGTAGTCTTTTGTTACTTC
>JALTGF010000103.1 GCA_027077325.1 archaeon | reverse complement strand
ATCAGTATTTACAGATATTACTGCAACTGCAAGATACAGAGACAAAAATGGGCGCATTTATGCAGGATATAGTGGGTGTGGGTATCGGTTTGTTGATGAAAATAGACAACCATGGGAAGCCCAACTAAAATTGGAAGATGTGACAATATACAATAAGATGATACATGTAGGAAAAGTTAGATATGGGAGGGCAACCAGATTATACACGTATGTGCCTGGCTGGGACACTAAAAAGAAAGATGGGACCATTATGTACCACGGAAGGGATTGGGTTGCTATAACTACACATGAACTATAAAAATAAAAAAGCACAGATTGAATTGGTAAAGGCAATAGTAGGGGTAATTGTTATATTAAGCATGGTAGTAATTATGATTTATTTGATTAAAATGGTTTTTTTGCCAGAGTAGAATCATTTAAATAAAAAAAGGGGTTTAAATGAAAATATGGAACTTGAAGTTTCAAATCTCCTAAAAATAGTATATAAACCAAGAGAAGCCTTTGAGGGTATGTATGGAAGCGTTAGTGCAAAAGAGGGCCTTTTTGCTTGGACATTTTCAGCCATTTTTGGCTTAATTATTTTTTCAGTTATTTCAGGGCTTTTAAAAATTAACACAATCCCTTTAGATTTTGGGGTTGGGGGGAAGTTAACACCAATTGGAGTAACTTTTGGATTTATTAAAACAACAGTTTCATTAATTTTAATTGCTTGGATTTCTAGTAAATTAGCAAATAAACTTGGCGGGAATGGAAACTTTAATGAAACACTAGGAATGCTTGGATATTCAAAGGTGATTAGGATAATAGAGGCGATTACTTCAGGAGTTGTTGTCTTGGCAATCTATATCAGAACTATACAACTTGCAAATGTCATTGGTGCTGGAGCAACTCCTGCAAATGTTTGGGAAGCATTTTTTAGGTCAATTTTTGTGGGAACACTAATTATGGAGTCAATATTTATTGTATGGGAGTTATGGATTCAAGGAACTGCAATTTCAGTTGAACATAAACTGAGCTTTTTAAAATCAATTAGTTGCCTGATAATTTCGATGTTGATAGTTTTAACAATTTGGGTAGGATCTTCCGCAATATTGACGATAATATGAAAACAAAAAAAGCACAAGGGGGAAACCTTATATGGGTAGTTATAGGAACTGCAATTGTAATACTTGGAGGTGTTGTGTCAGTAATTTTCATAGGTGGATTTAGAAATATTGCCCCCGCTAGGATAGGAACAACTGTATGCCAAGGCTCGCTTCAAGTGTCAGACGAGCTCACAGGGTCAATGTCAAGGTATGAACACTATAAGTGTGGAGGAAATTTTTGGGGAGGTGCAGCATGTTTTTTTGATGCAGGCGGGTGGTTTGGAACTGCAGGGTGGGGCGGGCTAATGTATGATACTGCGGCCGTACCGATTTTAAATGGGATAGACGAAACACAAAAAAAGTCATTTAGAAGAATGTGCAAGGAAAATGTCCCAGCAACATGTACAGGGGATGCAAAAGAAGTTGCAAATTGTCTTTATGATCGTGCAGTTGACACCTATTATGTACTTTTAGGAGGAAGGAAGGATTCAAGTGGGGATTCACAGACGCTTTCAAACTTTAACTTATATGAGATTAAAACAAGAATTGATGGGCCTGGGGAGGTTTTGTTGAAAGGGGATTGTAGTCATTATATTATTCTCAACGACTTTTTTACTGGAGAACCTAATCCATATGCAGACGAGTACAAATGCTCAAACAATGGACTAGCTAACCACCATATTTGCTGGGAGGACACTACTGATGAATATGGAAATCAAAGGTGCAAGATTAAATTTGAATATGTTAATAGATTTACAATGGCGTTAGCAATGGTAGAGAAATGCCAGAACACAACAGCAGGGCCAGAAAGTTCAGACTGCAAGTGTTTTGTAAAGCCACAGTTAGGGTACTCTACCTCAAATGGATTGCCACTTGGAGGCGCATATACAGGATTGGGTGGCGACGATTATACGAGAGAGTATGGGCAATATTTTTGGGCAGTGTTTCATGATATTGGAGGAGAAGGAACATATTATGGCGACTTATTTGATAAATATGCGGGATGTGGGGCTTGGTTTCCTAATGAAAATGGGAAGATGATAGATGAAGCAACTTTTGATTCACTCGGTGGCGTTACAATTTATAGTCCAATGATCCACGTTCCTTTCCTAAAAAGTGAAACAAACTATACACTTTATACAAGAATACCAAGCGACTCTCCCTATTATGAAGGAAATAACTTTGTGGAAATTTCCACACAATCAGGGGAAAGTTGATGAGACCACAAAACATAAAAGCAGACATGACATTTGAGACAATTATTGGGGTGGCAATCGCAATAATTGCCCTGCTGGTGTTAATTTCAGTTTATGGCATAATAAGAGAGGCTGTGATGGCAATTCCAGGATAAATGAAAAAGTTAAGGACAATAAGAAACATATCAGCGCAGGTCCCATGGATGTGGATTATAATAACTGCAATAGTTGGGATACTCCTTTTATTTTTAACATTTATACTGGCAGGAAAATCATCGAATTTATCCAATTTGGTTCTCCAGATGTATGGAGGAGGTGGGTAAGATTTATATATCCTAAGAGGTTATTTTTTAAGCATGAGAAATAATAAAGCACAGGGGCTTTCAATTAACATGCTGGTGATAATCGCGCTCGCGGTTTTTGTTATTTTCCTGATTGTTGGGTTTGTCACGAGCGGCTGGGGATATTTCTCCAAGAGTTTTAGCTCGGTTAAAGTAGAGGGCCAGAGCGTTGCGAGGCAAAAGTGTTTGAACTGGTGCTCTCAGTGGCAGGCACAAGGGAGCAGCCAAGTTAACACTTCCACTTATTGGAACAGTACGCTCTGTGGAACACACAATGATACAGATCTCAATGGAGACGGAGTAAACGATGCATATAGCTGCAGAGGATCGCCAAGTGGTGTTACATATCCAAAGATACTAAGCCAACAAGAATGCCCCGTTACTTGCTCCTAAAGTAAAACATGAGAAATAGGAAAGGAATAGAGCTTGCCATAAGTACAATCGCTATTATAGTGATGGTTTTACTTGTGGTTTTAGTTGTTGTGGAATTCTTTATGGGCGGATTTGGGGCAGGTACTACAGGAATTGCTTCGGTTTCAACTCAAACTAGCGAACAGGCGGGAAATGTTCAGATAGTAGTTCCTAAATATCTTTGTACTGGAACAGCAACACTGGATGCAGATGCCTGTGCTTCCCTTTCAAAAAACACAAAGATACAAGCAGTTGCATCGACTCATGATGAACAAGGAGCTTGTGGGTACTTAGGATGCTATTGGGATGGGAGTAGTTGTGTACTCTCTAGTGATAATAGTGTGACAAGTATAACTTTTGATTGCAGTAAGATTAGCTCAGAAGAGCCAAGTAGCGTAAAGGCAGAAAACGCTTGCAGAGCCCTCTGGTTGTATGGCTGCAAATGGGAATACACAAGCGAATAAAAAAGATTTATATATTCTTGGAAGTTATCTTTTAAGCATGAGAAATAATAAAGCACAGGGGCTTTCAATTAACATGCTGGTGATAATCGCGCTCGCGGTTTTTGTTATTTTCCTGATTGTTGGGTTTGTCACGAGCGGCTGGGGATATTTCTCCAA
>JALTGF010000102.1 GCA_027077325.1 archaeon | reverse complement strand
TCAGAAAGTTCCATTTTGTCTGGATAAACATAGACATCGTGATAGTTAAGACCGTCTGCAAATCCAGTCAGATATGCCTTTTGAACCTCATCAAAAAACAGTTTTAATTTTAAGTACTTGTCCTTGTCAGGATTTTCTGAGATGTTCTTGCTTTTAAGGTAGTTTTTTTCATAGTAGAGATAATTTTTAGAGGAATTAACAAAAGAATCTAAAAGAGTTTTAGCCTTAACTGGCGGCTTTAGATAGATCTTCATAAAACTTGCAGGGCTTTTTTTCTCTTTTCTTTTATTTTTGTAATAAAACTGCCCATTTTTAAAATCACTAGAAACAAGAGGGTAATGACTCACAATGGCATTATATAAATCACGAAGTTCTTGCTCAGAAGGCTTTTTTTCGTTTAATAGTTCAATAACATCATAAATCCCAGCAAGATATGCCGAATTGATGTAAACTAAAAAATCTTCCATTGGCTTGAGAAGCTTGTTTTTTAATGAGACATAATATTGAATATTGTTTTTAATTAGATTAGCAAGATTAGAGATATCTTCTTTTGATTCCTTTGATTTTTTTGGAGTACTTTCAAACAACAGCAAAGATAGGTTGGAAGGGATACTCTTTTTTTTTCTTGGGTATTTTTTCTAATTGCTTTAACTTAGAGTTCCAATCAGCTATTTGCCTATCTATTCCAGACAGGAGCTCCAGGATGTTAATAGTGGGTGGAAGTTTAAACATAAGTCGCTCAAATTCAACTTCAACATATTCTAAAAGTTCTTTTAAACTTGCCATATATAGTTGGTTGATGTAATACTATAAATTATTTTGCAATTAACTTTTCTTCTTTCTTTTCTTCCTTGCACCCTTGATTTTTTCCTGCTTAAAAATTTCAAAGCCACACGAGGAGCAGTTCAAGGTGTATGGCTTTTTAAACTCTTGTTCGCCGTGTTCCTCATGCCCACAACTCGGGCACACATAGGCAAATTTCATTAAGCTGTCTTCATTTGGCTTAAATAAGATAAAAACACCTGCACGGCGGCTAAGGTATGCTGGCTGCTTTCCTGACCAGATATAGTCTCTTGCCTCCTGCTCAAGTTTCTTCACAAAATCTACCTTTTGACTTTTTTCAGTCATTTAGCCAAATAATGCGCCTAGACCTGCAGATGCTGCGGCTTCTTCTTCCTTTTTCTCTTCCTTTGACTTTTCTTCTTTCTTTTCTTCCTTGCCTGCTGGTGCTGCTGTTGGTGCTGCAACTGCAGTTACTGCTGCTTCTGATATTGCCTTTTCAATGTCAACGCCTTCAAGACTTGCAACTAACGCTTTTATTTTAGCATCATCAGCTTTTTCACCGGTTGCCTCCACAACTTTCTTCAAGTTTTCTTCGTTAATCTCTTTTCCTGCAGAGTGCAACAACATTGCGCCGTATACATATTCCATTTTAATTAATAACCTCCACTAGTAGCACAATAATGGAGTTACCCCTTTTTAAATTTATTGGTTATTTGGCAATCTTTATTTAATTTCTCTAACAAGCATCTCTAAAAATGACTCTTTTTCAAAAAAAGGTGGATAATCTTTAAGTTTTAATTTTTGGATAGACGTAATTAGATTTGAAAACTTAACGGTTCCTTGGTCGCTTCCATGAACTGCTGTGGTGATGTGATCAAGGACAGACACGATTTCAGGGTATTTACTGAAATCAAGAGAGATGGGGTGAACAACAAAAATATGCTGGTTATTATCAAGTATGAGTTCAGAAATGCCCACACTTATCGGATGACTAATTAGGACATAATTATCATGATATTCAAGTTTATCTTTTGAGATAATTTTTAGTAAATCAGAATATATAGAATCTAGTTTGAGATTTGGAAGAGCATACACCGCAACATTAAGGTCCAATAAATTTTGCAGTTTGTCTTCCAACAGGCGCGATTCTTTATTGCTTGATCGTTCCCAGAATCTAAATTTACTTTTTTTGCTACTTTTTAAGTCTTTATGCTTCCGGATATAGTTTAGGGCGTATTCGAAAAAATTTTTATCATAAAATTTATTTATAAAGTTTAACAAGGTGCTAAGTTCGACCAATTGCTTAGCATTAGGAAAATAAGCGCCCCTAAAGACGCCCCCATCAGCGTCAACAAATCCAAGAATACGACTTGTGTGCAAGTCACGAATGGTCCCGTTCTTGTTTAAGGCATAAGAGAGATATGTTCGCTTCTTTCTGGCTTCTTCTAAACTAAACTCAAACTCCATAACTCTAATAAGTTTAAAATTCCCAAACCATAGATTCTGATATTCCTGGAAATACGGGTAGAGGTCATGGAAGACATGATCATTTTTTGATGGAAAAATATCAATATAGATTCTTCCGGCCTTGTCTATAACAAAAGAGGTTACAAACGCAGGAAAGTATTTTTTATAGTCCTTATGACTTTGAACAATGACATTATAGAATAGCGAAAGAACTTCTTGGTAAAGAGTTTCATATTTTGGCCTGTGAAGTAACTTAATAAGCTTTTTTCCAGGATTGTATTTGACAGCTTCCCTGCCAAAAAGTGCTCGAAGGCATTCTTTAAATTCCTTATCAAACCCATCTTTTGACGAAAAGAGGAAAGTGATTACTGGTACTTTGCTTTTGTTCATATTATTAGAGTAGTAATCTTGATTTATGTGTTTTATGGTACATTTAAATATTTGCAAGTATTTATAGGAGTGTAAAACATAGCAAGACACATGGAAGGAAAGACAAAATCAAAAGATACTTTGAAGAAATTATACAAAACAGTAGAAGGCAGTGTAAATTTGATTACAATTTACCCAGAGCGATACACCGAAACAATTCCTAAATTGTTGAATATACTTATTGAAGATGAAAAAATGTTTGGGATTTATGTATCGCTAAATAAGCCATACAAATCGCTTGTTGAGATCCTAAAAAAGGAAAAAGTTGACGCATCTAAACTACTTATTATAGATATGATAAGTGGGACTCCTGAAAAAAGAACAGACCACAAGCGTTGCATATATGTAGACTCACCACAGAATTTGACTGACCTTTCAATAACGCTTTCTGAAGCCATTTCAGCACTAGAAGAGAGAAAAAAGTTTGTTATAATTGACTCACTTTCAACGTTTACTTTATACAACCAAGATGACCCAGTTATTAAATTCGTGCATTTCTTAGTAACAAAAATGCAAGTTAAGAATATCAAACTAATACTCTTGACTTCAAAAGGAGACCTTAGTACAGAACTAATTTCAACCATTGCGCAGTTTGCAGATAATGTAACAACAATAAAGGGAGGTGAAAGTTAATGCAGGTTAATATCACGCTTGCCATTGTTTCACTAGGATTGATAATTGCCTCAGTAGTATTATTTACGAAGAGTTACTTTAAGTTGAAGGGAGGCCTTTACAAGTCAACATGGGGCTGGACAATTCTTGCGCTTTACTTTATGGCATTTCCATACACTGTGTTTATTCTTAGGGATGTTCAGTATCTAATTGGACACTCTGAAAAAATTAGCATGATCGTATATGCTTCAATGTGTGTTGTAGCACTTTTGCTGCTAAAAGCATCTGTTATGGCTTATCACTTTGCAAAGAGGTATGGATTTGCGGGAAAGAAAATTGGAAAGTAAAATGCGATGGAATCCTTGTTAAGTTCTGTTAGAGAATT
>JALTGF010000101.1 GCA_027077325.1 archaeon | reverse complement strand
GAAGAATTTTTTTAATCAACGCTAAACTATCCCGATCGTCATAAATAACAAAAGATGGCGCTAAACCAATATTTTTTGCTTCCCGGCGCAGTATTCTTAAACAAATAGAATGGAATGTGCCAATATTTGGTATGCCAACAGTATGTGACAAAATTTTGTCACTAAGAATAATTTTGTCACTAATGTTAGTGACATTTTTATTATTGTCACTATCATTATTTATGACATTTATGACATTTTCATTGTTTGTGACATTTTTATTGGTGTCAAATTCATTAATATTTTTGTCACTAATTAATTTGTCAAAATTTTGTCTCAAAAATTTTGTCACTCTTTCTTTCATTTCTTGAGCCGCTTTATTGGTGAAAGTTACTGCCAAAATATTTCTCGGATTGATTCCTTGAGAAATTAAATAAACAATTCTCGAAACTAAAACGCGGGTTTTACCCGATCCTGGTCCAGCGACAATCATCACTGGTCCGTCAACAATTTTCGCCGCTTGTTTTTGTTGAGGATTTAACGAAGATAACATAAAGATAAATCAAAGATCAAAGATCAAAGATCAAAGATATAAATGAAAAATCAAAAATTAAAAATAAGCTGAGCAAAGAACAAAAGATTGAACTTAATGGAAAGGTCATAATATGGCTCCAAATGTTAAATGTCAAATGTCAAATGTCAAATAAATGATTAATTTTTTACCCCGTTAGAAATTTTCTGTTAATCAGAATTTATGGAAAAAGTAAGTTTATTTAGTAAAGTTTGAAATTTCTAACGGGGTAAATTTTCAATTTTCAAATGAAAGCTCTCTCTACCATTCCAACTTCCGCTTGTCATTCCCGCTCTCTCTGTCATTCCCGTGTAGGAATGTCATCCCTCGTCCCCAATCAAGTAATGTCATCCTCAACTTGATTGGGGATGGGGATGACATTACCCGATCGGGGACGGGAAGCCATACCTGACCCCCTTCTGTCATTCCCGCGTATGCGGGAATCCATTCCTTAATGTAAAAAATATTAATAGGAAATTAAGGTAAGATTCCCGATCAGGTCGGGAATGACAAGGAACAGTCGGGAATGACAGAGGGAGCGGTTG
>JALTGF010000100.1 GCA_027077325.1 archaeon | reverse complement strand
TCAAGCCAGACAGTAAAGTTATTCGCACTGAGCCCAGTTGTAACTGGTTGATTCTCATAAAGCACTTCAACCTTTGCAGGTGGTGATGCAGTAGCATTACGTACCCAATCATACCTGTTTGTCCTTGTTGGCGCAAGGATCTTTATTTGCAATGGGCTTACTTCTGCTCCCTTGACAACTATTTTTCTTGTAACGCTCTGCAAGTAAGTGTAGTATGCATTTACAGAAACATCGAAGGTATTGTAATCAGAAACATAGTCCCTGTTTACAATTAGCCTGCAACTTAAATCCCTGTGTGAGCCACCATTTGTGAGTCTCAACTTGTTCCTGTTATGAGTTTGGTCAATTATCAAAGTTTTCTCAGCACTTATGCCACTTCCACTTACAAGAGTGAAGTCACAATTTGAGGTATCAACATCAAGCCCTTTTGGGACCTTTAAGACAATTTTATTTAGGTAATCATAATCTGCAAAATCGCGGTTGTAAACGCTTCCAGTTCCATCATTATCAAGAGTTATAAGAAGCCTAAAGTCAGTTTGGGAACCTATTAATTTTATATATGGACCACCAACATTAACACCAATTGAAACAGGACCATTTAAGACATTTGTTGATGGGCTTACCGGAACTTGCTCCCCTCTGGATGTTGCAGAATCTACATATTCTTTTGTTGCAACAACAATTCGTTGAGTTGCTAAGGATTTTGTATCATAAAGTACATCTGCAGTCATAGTTATCTCGCGATCTGGAGAATCCCCTGGGACATATGGCGCAGTAACATCCCAGCTAACATCGCCAGTTCCGCCAGGCAAACCTTGGTCAGTGTTTGGCTTTTCAATTGTTGATGGGCTTAAATCTTTTAGGTCAGAAAGAACCTCGTGTGAGTTTGAGGTTATGCCATCATACCCCTCCAATCGTGCCTGAACATTTTCAGCATCAACAGCACCAACATTTTGTGCACTAACAGAAATCATAAAATTCTCGAGAGAATCCATAGTTGTCCTTCCCTCAGTATCAATTGAAAGTTTTAAAAGGTCATTGCCATAGTTTGTAGGCGTTTGCCCTCCGCCACTGCTAACACAACCTGAGGAAAAGATAACTAACAACAATAAAAGAGGTACAATCAAAGCCAATGAATATTTACTGAGAGTATTTTTCATTATGTCTTCCTTAATTTACTGGATTTTGTTATTTATAAATGTTTTGTTAAGATGTTTCAGTAAGTGAGTATTTACAGCACCATAACTTATCCAGCCGATCGTTGTGGTTAACATTGTTCTGTGCCCCACAAACAACCTCATCACTGTTGCAGAACAGTGATCCCTTTGACGGATTATTTATATCTCCATTCTCAGCACTGTCTATCAACCTCGCCGAAGACAAATCCACAACAATATTATTCACATGACAACACCATATTTTGTCTAGCATGTCGTTGTGATCTGGATGATTTTGAGCCCCACAAACAATTTGATTTGCATCACAGAAAATATTTCCACCATTTGAAGCACTGTCTCTTGGAGAACTTTCCATTTCCCCAAGTTGAATGCTTCCAGCATCACAACAGAAGAGCATATCTAAGTAATCGTTATGCCCATCCTTATTTTGTGCTCCGCAAACTGCCTGGCCGGAGCCACAAAGCAAGTTCCCGCCATTTTCAGCGCTGTCAATTCTATGCCAAGCATTTATATCAAGACCATTGCCAACCTCAGCAGTAGTTCCAATATCAGTCCCAACAATCTTAACTTTTGTTTGCCTTGATTCTTCATATTCGTATTTTCGAACACGGACTTTAAGGTCGTAACTTTTTAGATTTCCAACTTTAGATTGAGAAGGTGCTATAAAAATGCAACCAAGCATTGGGTTATCATTTGGGTTTGCACTGTGGTGCAAGTCAGTAATTGCTTGTTTAGGGACATAAACTGCATAATCATCATATCCAGGACCAGGGTACCAATAGTTATCAGGATCTAATTGGCTGGCGTTTTTCCAAAATGTGATATCACAAGAGTCAGTATATCTTGGATCTATCTTAAATGCCTTTGGGATATAGAGCCTTACATCGCGTGAAGCAATATTTGTAACAATCCCTCTGCCCTTGTTTGCAAATTGCAATATAAGCAAAGTTGGGTTTCCTGCAACTACTTGCTGCTCGGCAGTTCCCATTGCCATCATCAATGGCCCGGTTGGGCTGTAGGACTTTGTAACCTTGTTTATGATTATCCCTTCTTTCTTAACTTCTGAAGCAGATACTGATTCAGTTTGGCTTTGCACGACAATTGTCCCAATTAGGTCAGTTGAGGGCTCATATGTGTAAGTGTAATTTACAGTTACAGTTGGTTGGATTACTTTTCCTTTTGGAACCTGATCTGCTGAGATTTTAATTCCGTACCACCTAAATTGAGTGCTTTCACCTGGATTGAGCTCACACTCGCCTAGGTGAATATTACCATTTGAGTCAGTATAACCAAACTTAGTGTGCCCACGAGCATCTTTAACAACACATTTTCCTGATGGGTATGAGATGGATTGATCAAGCGCGCTTGGGGACAAAGGACAGATTTTCTTGCATTTTTTCCAGTCTCCTGTAAGTAATCCATTCACAAGGTCAAATTTACAATCAGTATTTACGCATCCAAAAGTGGGAACACTGTCTTCAACTGAAAACTTTGCCTCAGCGTTACCATTGTTTGTGAATTCAACAAGAATTGACAAGGGCTGATAATCATAAACAGTAGTTGGGAACATTCTTAAATCTGTGACTTCAAATCCGTGCCACGCTGTTTTTTGGCCAGTGTCAGATGTACAGAAAGGTTCACATGTTCTGAACTTTAACGGGTTTAATATAGGAACACCTGCAACCTCGTGTGGCAAGAACAAGTTAGCAAACCGCTGTATAAGTTCGCCGATGACATCACCGGCTGTTCTAAAGAGATTGCTAAACATAGTTCCAACATTTATTCCAAGATTTTGCGTGAATTGACCAATTGGACTTGTTGGAGCAGCAAGATTTACAATCACAAAGAAAATTACAAATAAGATTAGCAGGATAAGGAAAATTTTACATACATGAGCAACCCCTTCGTGCTCTTTTAAGAAGCCCTTAGCACCTTTCTTTCCAAACAGCCCTTCCTCAAGTTTACCTTCACGCAGTGCTTTTTCCCTCTTTGCCTTTTCAATCTGCTTATCAAGTTTAGTGAGTTCGTCCTCAAGTTCTTCAACTTTCTTCCCAGCAGATTCAGCAGCGCTCATATGGCCGGTGTCCATTGCAAGTTTCTTAGAAGCCATGTAGTGATTTGCTTCTTCAAGTATGTTCTTTTTTTCTTCCTCTAGATCTGAAATAAACCACTCCAAATCAGTAACTTTATCTTTTTGACCAGTTGCTTCCAAAAGCTTATCACTTAAATTTTTCTTGCCCTCTTCTCTTTCTTCGCCTTTGTTTCCTTTAAATTGATTCAAGATATCATCTAATTGGTTTCCCTGTGTTTCTTCGGCATCTTCACCCATTTCGTTAAACGCCCCTTCGCCTTCCATAGCTTCTGCTTCCGGAACCTCTTCAGCAGAGGCCATTTCTGCGGCACCTTCTGCACCAGCACCTGCTGCGGCACCTTCTGCACCAGCAGTTACACCTCCTACTGCACCTGCACCACCTGCTGCCCCACCTGCAGCAGGGAGTATTACTTCGCCACCAAATACCAT
>JALTGF010000099.1 GCA_027077325.1 archaeon | reverse complement strand
GTATGGCTTTTCCGCTCTTGGTGGCTTGGACGAACTAGTATCTCGATTTAGAAAACATGTGTGGCATTACAACGAAAAAACATTACCAAATTCAATTTCATTTAACTTTAAAGCTTACACTAAAATATTATAACTATTTATGCGGTTATGCTTATAAAGGTGTCAGCCATTAATTTGTCAGTTGATAATTCCTTTGAGCATGAAACACAAATAGTACTGTTTCTTCAATAATTAGGTGCAAAATGTCTATTATAGAAAGTGGTGGAAAAACAATAGAACTTAATGATGATGGTTTCCTTTCCAACATTGAAGATTGGAATGAAAATGTTGCCCAGGTATTGGCGACTCGTGAAGGGGTTGAAAAATTATCCAGCGAACAACTGGAAATCATAACTTTTATGCGGATTTACTATCTTAAATTCAAGGTATTTCCAATTTTAAACCAATTATGTAAAATTGTTCATCAATCAAGAGAATGTGTAAATGAACAATTCATAAACCCTGAAAAGGCATGGAAAATAGCTGGTCTCCCAAAACTTAGTGGCATTCATTTCATTACAATGGATGGTGAAAATTATAAAATGGAGGAATGCTGTTAACCGAAGAACTTTTTAAAAAGCTACTGAATCTTACTTAGCGCAGGTTTAGGAGAAAAAAATGAACACACCAACTCATTGTCCGGGATTTGAACGCTTCAGAAATCTAAATTCATTCATCTGCAAATGTTCAGGCTGCGGTGAAGAACAGGAGATCTTTTCTGATGAATTTGACAAACCGCGTGAATGTAAGAAATGTCATAAACCCATTGATTTCACAAAGTGTGCATTTTACGCAGGCACTGAGGAAGCAATATCCAGTTGAGACATCGAATAGCACTTGGAGAAATTAAGCTGAAAGGTGTAGCAAGACATTCAGCAAATCATTGTACTGCCTTAGATATTATGGTTGTGAGTTAGCAAAGAAAGACCTGCCATCTGGGCCTACCCCCATTCTTAAACCACGAGTCGATAAATTTAAGGTGGAATCTGTAGTTCCTTTTTATAGCAAATGACCTCATGTTCATCGCTATTTTATGGACTCTTCCCGTACTTGGAAAAGCA
>JALTGF010000098.1 GCA_027077325.1 archaeon | reverse complement strand
TTACTTATACTATTATATTATCCGCTGCAACGCTTCTTGCTCCATATAAAAAATATCCATAAGATGTTCCCTGAATAATACAACCGTGAATTAAATTATAGTCATTTCCTCTAATACATTCCCAAGTCACTGACCCATCCGTAACTGTATCTCCTGGTGTCGTCGGCCAGCTCGGTTCTGATGTATCTGATGTTCCTGCTACCGTGCATTTATATCCATATCCATTATTAGTCGTCGGTCTGACTACATCGTCTACTGAATAAGCAGTGCTTGCTGCCCAAGCAGGTCCTGGCTCATATTCACTAACTCCATTCCACCCACGATTAGCAGCATCCTCATAAATATTAACTGTGATTATATTATTCCGAGAGAATGTAAGCTCACTTTTAGTAATTGATATTTCATTGTAACCAGAAGCTGCCTGAGAATTATTCTTTAAAACTCCTTGTATTATATTATAAGAAGATGCTATTATCACGTTTCCTTTCCCGCTATTACTAACATTTATATTTGAAAAAGAATTATTATTAGAAAGAAACAAATCAAAACCATATCCATTATTATTACTAACATTTATATTTGAAAAAGAATTATTATTAGAACGGTCTAAGTAAATACCATCATACCCGTTATTATTAACGTCTATATTTGAAAAAAGATTATTATTGGAAGAAAGCACTCTTATTCCCCAAACTCCATTATTATTATTTATACCTGAGAAAAAATTATAATCTGAATAATACATAAGAAGTCCCTCTACACCACTATTAGTATTTATATTAAAAAGAGAATTATTATTAGAATAATATAAATAAACATCTTTATCGGTGCTATTATTGGCACTTATATTAGAAAGAGAATTATTATGTGAATATTCTAATAAAATACCTACATATCCACCATTATCAGTATTTACATTAGAAAGAGAATTATTATACGAATGATTTAAATAAATACCACTTGAATATCCTGGGTCATTTCTATTTATAATACAATTATCTACTCCACTATTAACTACCCCGTGAAAAGATACTGCTCCTTTTCCACTTGTTAACCCTGATTGTCCCCTAATGGTTAAATCTTTAATATAAATATTATTTTTGAAAGT
>JALTGF010000097.1 GCA_027077325.1 archaeon | reverse complement strand
GTTCATACTTTAAACAGCACTGCCCTTGCAATTAGTAGGACAATTGTTGCAATTCTTGAGAACTACCAAGAAAAAGATGGCACTGTGAAAGTTCCAAAAGTGCTCCAGAAATGGACAGGATTTAAGGAAATTAAACTTAAGAAAAAATGAAAGAATTAAAACCAAAACTTTTAATGACCCCCGGGCCAACCATTGTCCCCGAGAGGATTTTAAAGGCGTTGTCTATGCCAATTATCCACCACAGGACCCCAGAATTTACTGAAATTTTAAGAGATGCCGCAGGGAGGTTAAAGCCAATTTTTAAAACGGATAATGATGCTTTCATTTTATACAGCTCAGGAACTGGTGCAATGGAAGCCGCAATTGCAAACACGATTAACCCAGGGGACAAAGTAGTTTCAATAGTTTCTGGAAAGTTCTCTGAACGGTTAAGGGACATTGCAATTGCTTATGGTGCAAATGTTGAATCGGTTGAATTTAACTGGGGCTCAGAAATTGATGTTGAAAAGATTAAGGAGAAAATAACAGAAGACACGAAGGCAGTGACAATTGTCCAAAATGAGACAAGCACGGGAGTTAGAAATCCAGTTTGGAAAATTGGAGAAATAACAAAGGAAACAGATACATTGCTTATAACAGATGTGATTTCAAGCATTGCCGGAGACAACATTCAAACAGACAAATGGGGTGTTGACCTGTGCATTGGTGGCTCTCAGAAGTGCTTTGCCCTTCCGCCAGGGCTTGCATTTATAACAGTTTCTGAAAAAGCGTGGAATGCCATTGAGAAAAATGAAAACCGCAAGTTTTATTTTGACCTAATGAAATACAAGAAAAAATTCCCTCAGACGCCTTTCACATCTTCAATATCGCTTTTGTATGCCCTTGAGGAATCACTGGACATGATTGAAGAGGAAGGGCTTGAGAACAGGATTAAAAGGCACGTTGATAACGCAGAATTTTGCCGCACAGAGGTGAAAAAACTTGGGCTGGAACTCTTCCCCGAGAAGGAAGAGATTGCTTCAGTAACTTTAACCGCTATAAAACACGAAAAATCAGAGGAGATAAGGACAAAACTAAAAGAAAATTATGATATTCTTGTTGCTGGCGGGCAGTCACATGTGAAAGGAAAGATATTCAGGATTGGACATATGGGATTTGTTGGGCGCTCGGAGTTAGAAAAAACAATAAGTGCACTAGAAGAGGTTTTAGGAGATCTATGAAAATTTTGATTACCGACCCAATTGATGAAAGCGCTATTGAAAAACTTAGGGAGTTTTCAGAGGTCTTTACAAGATACGGCCTTGAAAAATCGAAAATAATTGAAGAGATTCAGGAGGTAGATGTCCTAGTTGTCAGGAGCAAAACAATAGTTGACAAAGAGATTATTGACGCTGGAAAAAATTTAAAGGCGATAGTTCGTGCGGGAGTTGGGCTTGACAATATCGACGTGAACTATGCAAGAGAGAAAGGAGTTAAAGTTTTAAACACGCCTGAGGCGCCAAGGGAATCTGTTGCAGAGCTTGCCATTGGATTAATGCTTTCACTTGCAAGGCACATTACAAAGGCCGATTCATCCGTTAAAGAAGGGAAATGGCTAAAAAAGGAGCTGTATGGTAGTGAGCTAATGGATAAAATCCTTGGGATAATTGGATTTGGCAGAATTGGGTCAAGAGTTGCAAAAATTGCAAGAGGGTTTGGGATGAACATTTTAGTTTATGACACATTTGCCAAAGAAAAATACTTAGAAGAAGTAAATGCAAAAAGAGTTGAGCTTTCAGACCTTCTTGAAAATTCAGATTTTGTGTCAATACATGTCCCATTAACCGAAAAAACACGTGGGATGATTGGCAAAAATGAGTTTTCAAAAATGAAAAAAACTGCTTATTTAATAAATACCGCCCGCGGCCCAGTTGTGGAGGAGGAAGCACTTTATAACGCTCTTAAAAATGAAAAAATTGCAGGAGCAGGACTGGATGTTTATTGGGAAAAAACACCATTTAGCTCTAAAATTATGGAAGTTAAAGATAGGATAGTTTTTACCCCACACTTAGGATCAAGCACAAAGGAAGCACAGAAGAGAATTGGGAAATTGCTGATAGAAAAGATTAAAGAGTTGAATTAACAAAAAAATAATCATGAAATCAAAGACAAAAGAAGAGATTGCAAAAGAAGCGAAAGAAGTTATAAAAAGATTGAAAGATATTGGCCTTGGAAAAACCGCTTTTGATGAAGGGAATTTAATTGTAGAATCGATTAAAAAAGGGGACATAGAGACAGCAGAAAGCACATTAAAAGATGCGAGAAAAATTTTAGGATATTTTGAATTACATCAGGAATTATTGAGATACCTAAACGGGGAAAGGGATGAATTTAAAGAGGAACTAGTCAAGGCAACAAAATTTCTCGAAATGAAAAAATTTGATAAATATAGGAAGATTGTTAAACATATTTTAGAAAAAACAAAGAAAAAAAATTTTGTGTTGCCCTTAGATCAATTAGAGAGCATAATAGATGAGGGGGATATTCTTAAGAAGATTTCTGAGATTACTAAACGAGTTAAACCAGAAACAAAAAAGGCAATATTAGAGAATGCCCGAGAACTTTTGACAGAAGCATTAAGGCTAAGATTATTATTCATGATTGTTTATGATCTAGAGGACCCAGAAGCAGAGAAAGTCAAGGAGGAGTATGGGAAGTTATTGGAAAACATATTTAGGATCATATTTGAAAAAACAGTGGAGTTAGGTGATGAAAAAATACTCAAGGGTGAGATACACAAAAAAGGAAGTTCTATCTTTCCATAAAAACAATATTTATGGAAATGGAAAAATTGAGATTCTAAACAAAGTTCCTGTGAAAACAGTTAAAGATTTGACACTTGCATACACCCCAGGCGTTGCAGAGGTTTCTCTTGAGATTTACAAGGATAAAGAAAAAATTTCAGAATACACTAATAGAGACAATACAGTTGCCGTTGTGACAGATGGCACTGCAGTTCTTGGGCTAGGGGATATAGGACCAGAAGCGGCTCTTCCAGTTATGGAAGGGAAATCAATTTTATTTAAGACCTTAGCTGGAGTTGATGCTTTCCCAATTTGCCTTAACACAAAGGATCCTGAAAAAATTGTTGAAACCATTATACAGATGAGCCCTTCTTTTGCGGGCATAAATTTAGAGGACATAGCAGCGCCACATTGCTTTAAAGTTGAAGAAAAATTAAAAGAGAATCTAGAAATGCCGATTTTCCACGATGACCAGCACGGAACTGCTGTTGTTACCCTTGCTGGTTTAATAAATGCCCTGAAAATTGTCGGGAAAAAGATTAATGAAATTAAAGTTGTTGTTTCTGGAGCAGGGGCAGCCGGGATTGCATGCTCAAAGTTTTATGTCGATGCAGGAGTTAAGGACATAATTATTTGCGACCGCGCCGGGGCAATTTATTCAGGAAGAAAAGAGCATATGAACCCTTACAAAGATGAAATTGCAAGAATTACAAATAAGGAAAACATAGAGGGAAGTCTTAAAGAAGCAATAAAAGGAGCAGATGTTTTTCTTGGAGTAAGCGCGCCGAATATAGTCGATGAAGAAATGATTAAGTCAATGACATCAGACCCAATAATTTTTGCCTGTGCAAATCCTGTTCCAGAGATAATGCCAGAAAAAGCGATAAAATCCGGCGCGAGAATTGTTGCAACTGGCCGATCAGATTATCCAAATCAGATAAATAATGTTCTTGGGTTCCCAGGAATATTTAGAGGCGCTCTTGATGTGAAAGCAACTGAAATAAATGAAGAAATGAAAATTGCCGCTGCAAATGCAATTGCATCCACGATCCCAGATGAAGAGCTTTCAGAGGATTACATAATTACAACCCCAATTGATCCAGAGGTTATGCCAAGAGAAGCAGAAGCGGTTGCAAGGGCTGCAATTAAAAGCAATGTTGCGAGAAAAAAAACGAAAAAAGGCGAAGTTTATAAAAAGACAAAAATGCTTGTTGAATTAAACAAAAAAAGGACAAATTTATGGCTAAAGAAAAATACGAGCTCATAATTGCAGAAAAACCGAGAGTTAGCCAGAAGATTGCAAGTGCCCTTTCTACTGGAGAGATACAACAAAAAAAGCGCGGAAAAGTTTCTTATTACATAATTGAGAGAAATGGAAAGAAAATTGTTGTTGCCCCGGCAGTTGGGCATATTTTTACTTTAAAGGAATCCGGAACTGCATTTGGCTATCCGATTTTTGATATAAAGTGGGTTCCAACCTACCTGGCAAACAAAAATGCATACTATACAAGAGAGTACATTGAAAACTTGAGAGAGCTTTCAAAAAACGCAGACTCTTTTGTTTCTGCCTGCGATTATGATATTGAAGGAGAGCTGATAGGTTACAATGTTTTAAAGTTCATTTGTGGAGAGGATAGCTTAAAAAAGGCACGCAGAATGAAATTTTCAACGCTTACGAAAGAAGAACTATCAAACGCTTACAAAAATATTCTCAAAAGCATAGATTTTAATATGGCTTATGCAGGGATAACCAGGCATATATTGGACTGGTATTATGGGATTAATGTTTCGAGAGCATTATCATATGCTTACAAGGCAGTTTCAGGCGGATACTTAACATTAAGTGCTGGGCGTGTTCAAACTCCAACATTAAGAATATTGGATGACCGTGAAAAAGAAATAAAAGCGTTTGTCCCTGAACCATTTTGGGTCATAACTGCTATTTTAGAGAATGACATAAATGCAATTCATAAAAAAGAAAAATTCTTTAAGAAAGAGGATGCAGAAGGGGTGTATGCAAAGTGCAAGGGAAAACCGGCAGTAGTGTCAAAAATTGTTAAAAGAAAGACGAAACAAAACCCACCAACCCCCTTTAATTTAGGTGACCTCCAAAGCGAGGCATATAAAGTTTTTAAGTACAGCCCTAAAAGAACACAATCATTGGCCCAGAGCCTTTATGAGAAGGGCTTAATCTCATATCCAAGGACAAGTTCTCAAAAGCTTCCAAAGAGAGACATACGAGAACTTTTGGGAAAACTATTAAATCAAAAAGGGTACGCGGCATTGGTTTCAGAATTGCTCGAGAAAAGGGAATTGAAAGCAAACGAAGGAAAGAAAACAGACCCGGCGCACCCGTGTATATATCCAACTGGAGAAGTTCCAAAGGATTTGCCTCCGGCGGAGTTAAAGCTTTATGACTTGATTGTGAAAAGATTTCTGGCAACTTTTGGGAAACCCGCGATTAGAGAAACACAAACAATTACTTTTTTAATAGATGGCGAAGAGTTTATTGCAAAAGGAACCATAACCATAGAGGAAAACTGGTTTGTGTTTTATTCCCCATATGTAAAATTAAAGGAAGAAGAACTTCCACCTGTAAAGGAAAAACAAGTTTTAGAAGTCAAGAAAATTGAGAAGAAAGAGGACAAGACAAAACCGCCAAATCGGTATTCTCAGGCATCAATAATTAGAAAGATGGAAGCCCTTGGCATTGGAACAAAGGCAACTCGCGCCCAGATACTCCAAACATTATATGACAGGGGTTATGTTGAGGGAACCCAAATCAAAGTCACATTGTTTGGAAGCAAGGTTATTGAGACCCTTTCTGACTATGTCCCTGAACTAACTTCCGAAAAACTGACAAGAAAGTTTGAGGAAGAAATTGAGAAAATTAGAGAGGGCAAACTTCAAAAAGAGTCCGTTTTGCTAGAAGCAAAAGAAACCTTAATTAAAATCCTAAAGAAGTTTAAGGAGCATGAAGGAGAGATTGGGAAAAGATTAGTTGAAGAACATATGCGTTCTGTAAGGGAGCAAAGAGAAATCGGTACCTGCCCAAAATGCGGCGGAAAACTGATAATTCGAGTTTCTAAGAAGAGTGGAAAACAATTTATTGGCTGCTCAAACTATCCAAAGTGCAACGTCTCATACCCGCTTCCACAAGGGGCAAAAATTGTTAAGACAGACAAAAAATGTGAATACGATGGCCTTCCAATTATTGAGGTTAGAAGACGCGGAAGAAGACCGTATAGAATGTGCATAGACCCAAACTGCCCTTCAAAGAAGAATTGGAAAAGCAACAAAAAATAATTATTTCAGTATCTCAACTCCTTTTTCAGTTCCAACTAAGACCGCCGTAACTTTTTCTTTCCTGAAAATCCCATTTTCAACCACACCAGGGATGTTGTTTATAATTTCCTCCAGTCGCGCAGGCCTTAGGATTCTGTCAAACTTTGCATCTAAAATGAAATTCCCATTATCAGTTATAAAAGGAGTTTCACCGCCGCGAAGAGTTACTTTTGCCCCAAGTTTTTCCAAGTCATTCTTAACTGGCTTCCAACAAAATTTCATCACTTCTACGGGGAGTGAGAAATTCCCAAGAATTTCTTTCTTTTTGCTTTGGTCAACAACAACATAAAACTTTTCCGCGCGGTAGTCAATGATTTTTTCTCTTGTCAAGGCACCGCCACCGCCTTTTATTAGATTTAAATCCTTGTCAAGCTCATCTGCGCCGTCAATTGCAATGTCTATTTTTTCAACCTCATTCAAGTCAACAACTTTAATCCCAAATTCCTTTGCCTTTTTCTCTGTGTCCTTTGAAGTGCAGATCGCCTGAAAATTTAGCCCTGAACTTGCGCGCGCCCCGAGTTCCTTTATGGTGTAAAAAACGGTGCTTCCGGTTCCAAGGCCCACAATCATGCCATCTTTAACAAATTTCGCGGCCTCTTTTCCAGCAATTTCTTTTAGATTATCCATAGTTGAAGATTAACATTAACACCTAAATAAAGTTGTTGGAAATTATATAAGTCAGTTATCACATATACTAGGTATGGCCGAAAAGATGAAATGCCCATTTTGCGGCTGGAAAACTGAAGAGATAGAGATTGACAAACAGTTAGTTGAACTTCTTAATAAATCCAATAAGAAGGGATTACTATATGAAATCGCTAATAGGATACCAGGGGGCACTGGGGCAAAGAGTGTCTGGCTGAGAGATATATTTCCATTAACAGATAATACAAAAGTAAGATACTGTGAGAGATGTGGTGCGATTTTGATTAAGCCTTCTCTTTCACTATAACCTATTTCAGCGCCTTTGCAATTTCCCCTGCAAGAGTTACCTCAGAAGTTTCATTTACAATTGAGTCAGTAGTAACTACATATGTTGCAGTTTTTTTGAGCAGCGGCAGTGCATCTCCAACAAACAAGCCGTGGGTTGCGGCTGCAAATACTTTTTTTGCCCCGCTTTTCTTTGCCTTGTCAATTGCTCGCGCCATTGTTCCGCCTGTGCTTATGATATCATCCAAGACAACAACATTTTTTCCTTTTACATTGACTTCCCCGGACATTTCAACATTATAGTCGCCTTTTCTTACTTTCTTTAAAACAGTAGAGCTTGACTTTGTTTTCTTTGAAGCGTTTCTTATCATTTCACTTGCGCCCCAGTCCGGGGAGATTAAATGGACATTTTTGAGCTTGAACTTTGCCTTTAGGTACTTTACAAGTTCTGGACCAGCGCTTAGGTTTATCCCGTCAAGGCCAAACAAGTTGTATTTTTTGTAATCATCCCTGAAATGCGCATCTACGGTTATTAGTTTAGTCGCGCCAAGCTTTTTTAGAAGTTTTGCCATTGTTCTCAAACTAAACGCCTCGCCTTTTTTGAAAATCTTGTCCTGGCGCGCATATGGGAAATAGGGAACAACCAAGGTTATTTTCTTTGCACCCGCGCGCTTGCAGGTGTCAACTATAAGGAACATTTCAATTAGGCTTGAATTAGGGTGTGGATAGCCGCTTTGGACAACCACAACTTCCTTGTTTTTTACATCAGAATCCAGGCGAAAGTAAAACTCCCCATCTGGAAATCTTCGCTCCTCATAGGAGGCCAGCTCTGACCCTGTTTTTTCAACTATTTTAATAGCAAGGTCGCCAGCATTCTCACATGGAATTATTACTTTTTTCATTTATCATTTCCCTCCCAAGACCCTTTTTGCCAATTAAATTTTCTTGGTCAACAATAGGATTTCCCCTTAAAAAAACTTTTTCCACAAATCCGCGAACTGTCCAATTTTCATAAGGAGTCCACCCGCATTTTGAATGCAAATACTCTGCTTTAATTGTCCATTCCCTCTTTCTGTCAACAATCACAAAATCAGCATCGTTTCCAATTTCAATTGAGCCCTTGCCCTTTATTTTGTAAATCTCAGCCGGCTTTGTTGCATAAAGCTTGACAATTTGTTCCCAAGAAATTCTGTTATGATAAGCGGCATTCATAAGCAAAGGAAGTGCAGTTTCAACACCAGGGATACCTGGCGGCGCAATTTCAAATTCCTGCTCTTTCTCTTCAATAGTATGCGGCGCGTGGTCAGTTCCAATGGAGTCAATTTTATCAAGGTTTTCCCAAAGTTCATTAACATTTTCATGGCTTCTGAGAGGCGGCTGCATTTTTGCATATGCCCCAATTTTCTCAATATGTGTGCTGTTTAGGAACAAATGAGGAACATCAACCATATTTGTCACACTTTTACTGCTTGCCCTCACTAAGTCAACTGCTTCCATACAAGTTGAATGGACAAAGTTAACAGAATTTCCATAAAAATTCATTTCCAAAACTTTTGAGATTGCAGTTGTTTCTGCCTCAATCGGCCTGTTTATTCCTTTAGCAAGGTCTGGGTCCTCTGGATGAACTGAAAAAACTTTTCCATTTACCATGGAGAGTGCTTTTTGCATATCTTCATAGGTTATCCTTTCCCTGTCTGAAAGATAAACCTTGTACCCAAAGGCATTAACTTTTTTTATTTCCTCCAAGTTTTCACTGCTAACCCCAAAATGAAAACCATAGTCAACATAACTCTTAGTTTTGACCAATTTTCTTTTGTCTTCAAACTTTTTTTGCGTGTCAATAAAGGGTTTGTTGTTTGGCATGTCCAAAATTGTAGTAACCCCACCAAAAGCGGCAGACATTGAGCCAGTTGAAAAATCTTCTTTGTAAGTAAGCCCCGGCTCCCTGAAATGCACATGAGCATCAACCATTCCAGGAAGGACAATTTTCCCTTTGCAGTCAATTATTTCATCTGCTTCCGGAAGCCCTGCAATTTTTATATCGGCGATTTTCCCGTTTTCAACAGCAATGTTTCCTTCTAAAATTCCATCTGCTTTTACTATTTTACAGTTTTTTAAAACCAAATTAATTGTCATTTTTATATATCTTCTTTAGTTGCTTTAGGTTAAATACTGGTCCATCCTTGCACACAAGATAAGGACCAAGGGCACAACTTCCACAGAGGCCAATTCCACATTTCATATAACTTTCTAAACTTGCCTGAAGCCCTATTTTTTCCCTTTTGCATATTTCAAATACTTTTTGGATCATTGCCGGAGGGCCACAAGTGTAAACCTGGTCAAATTTCTCTCTTTTTAATAGGGTTTCGAAAATTTCAGTAACAAACCCTTTATGCCCATAAGACCCATCATCTGTTGCGCAGTGAACATCCACATAGGGCATTTCTTCAAATCGTTTCTTAAAGATTAGATGGTTTTTGCTCCTTGCACCAAGAAGCGCGTGCACTTTAATGTCCTCGTTTAGCAAACTTTCTGCAAAAAATGAAAGAGGCGCTGCTCCGGTCCCACCAGCAATTAAAGCTATAGTATCCCCTTTTAATTTAAAGGAGTTTCCATATGGTCCACGCAAGCCGACATAGTCGCCAACTTTTAGAGAGTTTAACTTGTTTGTGGTTGGGCCAATAGAAAAGACAGTTATTCCTAGATTCCCACCGCCAGAATAGGAAACACTCATAGGCACCTCCTCTGCAGATGGCACCCACGTCATAACAAACTGGCCAGGTCGCGCAGGCTTTGGATATTTAAAGAAAAAGGTCTTAACTTTTGGAGCCTCTTCTACAATCTCGCTGATCCTATATGTTCTTTGAATTCCAGCCATAAACCTTATTTCTTGCTTCTTTTTTCAAGTTCTTCAATTGTTGGTGTTGTCATTATTGTATAGCCCATCCAAAAGACCATTGCCATAATCACTAGAAAACCAATGGTTACGACTACTTGCACTGCCAAAAGAGCATAACCGCCCCAGATCATTGCATAGAGATAGATTACTGCAAGTAGAATTGCTATCAAACTTAACAAACCACCAAACGCCTTGTCACGCGCAGCCATATGTGCACCTCCTATACTTTGTGTGCTAATCCTACTAATTCTTTTGTGCTTTTAAACTTTTTTCTTTTCATAAATGCATCGAGTTCTTTGTTTATTTTAGAAAAAGTGCTTAGCCAGTGCTTCTTAATTGCAGTCCCAATGCCAACTGCACTCGCGCCGGCCATTAGCATTTCAACTGCATCTGCGCCGTTGCTCACTCCGCCGGTCCCGATTATTGGAATTTTGACGGATTCATAAATGTCATAAACACACTTGATTGCTATTGGTTTTAAGGCAGTTCCAGAAAGGCCGCCGCTTTTGTTTGAGAGAATTGGCATTCCAGTTTCAATGTCAATCACCATTGCAGGCATCGTGTTAATTGCTGTTATCCCGTCCGCACCTGCCTTTTCAACTGCCCTTGCTATTTCCGCAATGTTGCTTACATTTGGTCCAAGTTTTGCAAAAACTGGTAGCTTTGTAACTTTTTTAACATCCTTAACCACACTTGCGGCCAACTTTTTGTCCTGGGAAAACAAAAGGCCGCCCTTGACATTTGGACAGCTTAAATTTAGCTCAAGAGCATCTGGCAAATTTACGAATCTTTTTGCAACTTCCTTGAACTCATTGATGCTTTTACCGGCAATGCTTGCGATTATTGGGACATCTGTAACTTTTGCAATTTTTAACTCATCTAAAAATTCATCAACACCGGGGTTTGGGAGCCCCATTGCATTTAAAAGCCCGTCTTTGATTTCAACAATGCTTGGGGTTGGGTGCCCTTCAATTGGCTTTAAACTTATTGATTTTGTTGTTACTGC
>JALTGF010000096.1 GCA_027077325.1 archaeon | reverse complement strand
TAAATAGGAACTCCAATTCGGATTAGTTTCTGTTATCTGTTGAAATCGGCGCTGAATTGACTTCATTTGAATAATTGATTAAGTTTGGCTCTTGTAGAAGCTCCGAAATACCCAGTTCCTTCTGATAAATGTAGCGGTTCTAGTATCTCAGAAGCATACTTCTCTTGGAATGTTTTAACTGCTTTGTAGGTTAAATGCCCATAATAACCAGTTGTTGGATTGCCCCAAGCATAACAGCCTTCTATTTTCATAGCATCTTGGAGCATTGAGACATCTTTTCCTGTTGAGCCAATTTTTAGATCTTGTGTCCATTGATAATGAAAGCGTTGTTCTGGCTTTTCTTCATAATCATCAGGTAAGTCAATAAAGAAGAACGGATTTACGTACATCCAGGGCAAATAGCTTTCATCGACAAATCCATAGCCTAAATGCTTATAGCCAGCCCTTCCCCAGGCGTGTTCAAATGATAAATACTTCTTGCCATTAATCAGCCCTCCATCAGTCAAAGTTATATCGTGGTACCAGTATTTGCTTGTATTATTGCCAGGTGGTTTGACAAATCCATTTTTGATCCAGCCATTAATGAAGTTATCATCTCCCACAATGGCCGTTCCTACTACTTTTCCTGTCGATTGAATAAAAGATAAAATTCTATCAAAGGTTTTTTCTGTTAAATAGGCAAAATGGTCTGGCTTATATATTTTAGCTACTTGTTTGGCATCCAGCTTGTAATCAGAAAGGTTTCTCATTGCTTGCTCGTTTAGGCCATTAGAGGGTAAAAGATATTCAAGAGTTGCTCCATTCTTTTGAGCTATTTTAAGAGCCTTTTCAATCCTCATTCCTCCGTTTGGCTCATAACCTAATCCATAGATAGAGCGAGCAGATATTTTTCTATCAACTTTGTTTTCCAGCAATTCGTCAACTTCTAACATTAAAGATAATCCCCAGCCTACGCAGGAGCCGCTGCCATTCTGGGTATATTTGCCATTCCAAAAATGCCTGAAATTATCAGGGCTTTTTTCTTCCCATTTAGGGGGAGCATAAGCCAAAGCTATTTCTTTATCGGTGAGATTTCTCTCATCTGGTTTATAGCCAGGCTTTTCTATAACGCC
>JALTGF010000095.1 GCA_027077325.1 archaeon | reverse complement strand
TGTTGGAAAAGATAAATAAAGATTACGGTTTCTTTACTGAAGTCTTCAAAGGTATAGCTGGAAGGACAAAATACTTCATTCCTATGATAAAACTATTGATGTATAACAAACTTACACACTCAGTATCTATACATCAAATCTTAAATACCTATTCTGATGAAATTCTAAATCAATTGGACATAAGTGAAAAACCAAGTGAGAGAACTTTCTATAGAATTCTGGAAAGAATAGGAAAAAATTTTCCAATTCTTCATGAAAGATATCAGAGATTCATAGGAAAAAATAATTTAATTGATAAATATCAATTAGTAGATTTCTCATCTACATATCTTGAAGGAACAAAATCAGAATTATCAGAATTTGGATATTCTAGAGATAGAAGAAAAGATAAACAACAAATAAATTTTGGAATTTCAACAGGAATAAATAATATTCCAACAGCTCTGACTATTCAGAAAGGAAATGTTGAAGATAAAAAGCATATGCAAGAGATGCTAAAGATAATTGAAAAAGTTCTACCTAAAGATTCACTTCTTATTTTTGATGCAGGTGCAAATACTAAGAAGAATAAACGTAAGATTCTTGAACTTGGGTACAACTATTTAACTCTGAAGCAGAAAAATGTGAGTACTTACAAGAAATACATTCAATATTTCAAAAATGCAGATAATACATCTTCATTCTCAATGAATAATAGAAATTATTATTGTGTAAAGAAACATGATAACAATTTCAAATACATCTTCTTCTGTCCAGAATTGTATGATTCTCAGATAAGGAAAAAAGAAAGATTATTCAAAAGACAAATAGAAAAAGGAAACAAGATGATAAGCAAAAGAAAGTTTCAGATCATTCCTTCTGATTTTGGATGGATTAAGTTTAGTCCTCATCTTCAGAAAACACTATCAAAAATTGAAAATCCATACATAACAGGTATTGAGGGTTTTTTCATTTTAGAAAGTTCTGTTGATACAGATCCTGAGAAGATTCTAAAGTTGTACAAAGAAAGGGATAAAGCAGAGAAATTTTTTAGAAGCATAAAGGAAGGGCTGGAGATTAGACCACTAAGACACTGGAATAAATTTTCAATAATTGGCATGATTTTCATCTGTTTCCTCACAAATTT
>JALTGF010000094.1 GCA_027077325.1 archaeon | reverse complement strand
ATAACTGGACAGTTTATCCACAAAGTGGATATGATTATTGCCATTCCGGAATTTGTATGCGATATTCCTGCGATTATTTGAGTTCAGAATATAATGAAAGTTGTGCATTGATGATAGATTCGGATAATGACAGCGTTCCTGATATAAATGATATGTGTCCTACAATGAAAGGAAATGACTGCAATGGGTGCCCAAATCCATGCACAGGTTGCGCACAAATGGTTTGCAATCCAAACCAAAAACCGACATGCATAGCAAACAACACCCTTTGCGGAACAACAACTTGTCCAAGTGATGGTTGCGGTCTAGGAAATTGCTCAGAATCTGAATTTGCAAATTATCCTGCTTTTGTTGAAAATACCTGTATTTTAAATGGGACAATTGGAACTTGCGAACAAAATCAATGCGTTCCTACCTGCAATTATTCTGAAAGCTGCGTGCAAGAAAACAAAAGTAACCATGTAGTCTTTTCAGAAGTTATGTATAATGGTGTTGGAACTCCTGAAGAAGAGTGGATTGAATTATACAACCCAACAAACCACACAATAAATCTTTCAAATTGGAGTGTGGCAGATAAAAATAATTCAACTTACACAATACCTGAAAATATATCTCTTCCAGAAGGAAAAAGCTTGCTCATCGCACGAAATAGCACTAATTTTTATATGTTATATGGAGTATATCCTGATTTAGATGGATTTAATATTGGTTTAGCTAATTCAGGAGATTTGTTGAGATTAATGAAAGGGACAAAAGAGATAGATTTTGTTTCATGGGAAAACTTTGTTGATTCGTGGAATTTAACTGCAGCAGAAAATAGAACAATCCAGAGAGTTCCAAAATATAGAGACAGGGACATCCCTGAGGATTGGGTTTCAGAGTCAGTTCCAAATCCTGAACCATTAAATAACATAACATCAAATTTAACAACTAATTCCAGCGAAAACTCCAGCAATCAAAGTACAATTCTTTTAACATTCAATGAAACATTGACTGCTGGTTGGAATCTAATATCAATACCTCTTAATGTAACAAATAAGTCTGTTTCAGCAGTTTTGGGTTCTATAGAGGGAACTTATGACACTGTTTTAAGTTATGATTCAGGAAACTGGAAAACATACAGCCCG
>JALTGF010000093.1 GCA_027077325.1 archaeon | reverse complement strand
CTTTTTTTGCCTGAATGATTAAATCAATGTGTGTTGTTGCAGTCAAGGCATCTCCTGCAACAAGGAACCCAACTTTCTTCTCGCGCGCGGAATTAATTATTTCATTCCCTTGCTCAACTTCCTCCCTGCTCAAAATCTTGATTTTCTTTCCAATTGTCTTTTCAAGCTTTTCAATTGTCGTGCCAAAAAGTTTGCTCGTGTAAAATTCTGCGTAAAGAATGTCACATTTTTTTGCAGTTTCAAGTGCTTCCATTGACATACTTTTTTCATCCCACAGCCCTAACCCAATTAAATAGATCATATGAACCACCCCAAGATTGCGGCAAGCCCAAATGAAACAGGAATGCCAATTACCCATGAAAGTGCAATGTCTTTTGCTGTTTGTGTTTCAAGCCGCCCGCGGGCAATTGCAACCCCAACTGTTGCTCCAATTAGCGTTTGAGTTACTGAAATTGGAATGCTCATCAAAACAAATGTCAAGACAACTATCCCTGCGGCTAAGTGTGAGGAGAATCCCCTTGATGGGCTTAGGTCTGTAATTGAAATTCCTACGGTTCTTGCAGTTTTATAACTCCAAGTAAGCAAACCCAAGATCATGCCAAAAGAACCAATTAATCCAAGAGTCATAACCTTGAAAGAATTTCCTAGGATCCCAACCACGACGCCAACAGAATTTGCTCCGAGCCCAATTGAAAGCATAATTAATGCAAGAAGCCCTGGTATGAAAAATTTTTTTTCAAATTCTTCTCTACCTTTCATGCTTTTTATCTTGCTTATCTTCACTTTTTTTATTCCTATATAAATCAAAAACCCAAGTGTAATGGCTGCTATTGGAGAAATAAAAAGCCCAACTAAAATTTCCTCATACACTAAGATATTTAGGTGTATACCTTGGGAAATGCCATACCCTGCAACTGAGCCCATAATCAGGTATGTGGTGAAAACTGGGATGCCTCTAAATGCAAAAATTGAAAGCAAAAGCCCGGCAGAGAATAAAACCACTAAAAGCCCAGCCGTGTCAATCTGTATTAACTTGTGCCCAATTGTGTCTATAATCCGCCCGGACAAAAAAATTGCGCCAAGAAATGCAAAGAAACCTGAGATTAAAACAGACTTCCTAAGATTTAAAACTC
>JALTGF010000092.1 GCA_027077325.1 archaeon | reverse complement strand
CCGTCCGGCATCAATCCCTCCAGCGTAGTTGTTGTAACTGCACCAGCAAATTTTTCTTTCTCTGTTTTCTTTCCAATTAAGACGGGGATTGCAAGAAGTTCCTCAATCATCTCTTTGTAAATGTTTAAGATTGTTAGCATTTCCTTTTCTGCTTCTTCTTTTGTTGCGTGGACTGTGTGGCCCTCTTGCCACAAGAATTCGCGGGTCCTTATAAACAGTTTTGTCATTTTTGTTTCAAATCGGAAAACAGAATTCCAATAATTCATTAATAGTGGAAGGTCTCTCCAACTTTTTATCCACTTGGAATATAAATCACAAATTATTGTTTCAGAAGTTGGGCGGAGCGCGAGCCGCTCTTCAAGTTTTTCTGGGCCTTCATGAGTGACCCAGAAGGCCTCGGGAGTAAACCCTTCTAAATGCTCTTTTTCTTTCTTTAAAAATGACTCTGGAATTAGGGCTGGGAAATAGCCATTTCTATGGCCAAGTTCTTTTAATCTCTTGTTAAGGTACTCCTGAATTTTTTCCCAAATCTCGTAGGCATTTGGGCGGATGGTCATAAATCCTTTTATTGCTGTAAAGTCAGCAAGTTCTGCTTTTAAAACAACTTGGTTATACCATTCACTAAAGTTTTCGTTTTTACCAACTGTAATGCCAACTAGTTCTTTTTCCTCTGTTTTTTTGTTCATAATTTCTGTTAGTCCTTCTAATTTAAATTTATTTGTTTCTCCTCTTTAAAGTAATGTTTCCATATGGAAAATAATAACATTTATATATTTAAATTTGTAAATATGCTCTCCATGGACAAAAAGCTAAAGATTCTTAAAGCACTTTCAGATGAAACAAGGTTTAAGATTGTAAATTATCTGTTAAAAAACGGTGAGAAGTGCGTCTGTGAAATTGTTCCGCATATAAAAAGGGCACAGCCAACAGTTTCGTTGCAATTGGCAAAATTAGAAAGTCTCGGCGTTCTTGAATCGAGAAGGGATGGCAAAAGTGTTTACTACAAAGTTGTCAATTCGAAAGTCAAGAAGATTCTGGAAATTGTGAATAACCGACTTGAGGTGGCAAAGGGACATACGAATGAAATTAGATACAAACCAATAGGGCTCATCCACTCCCAATTTAAAGAGCCAAAAGGGACGCCAATCCAACCAGCAAGCGCTAGAGGTATCAAAGGAACTGTGGAGGTATTCTCTGAATTTACGGGGGGATTAAAAGATCTTGAAGGATTTTCTCATATTATTTTGGTATACCACTTCCATCTCTCTAAAAAAGCGTTACTATACGTAAAGCCATACATGGATAGTAACATCCATGGAATTTTTGCAACAAGGGCTCCAAGCAGACCAAATCCGATTGGGATTTCAGTTGTGCGCCTGTCTAAAATTGAGGAGAACATACTTCACCTATTGGATGTAGACATTGTAGACGGAACCCCGCTTCTTGACATTAAACCTTATGTTCCGGAATTTGATGTAAGAAACGTTAAAAGAATTGGGTGGCTTGCAGAAAATGTGCAGAAGCTTCCAGCATCAAAAGATGATGGGAGATTTTTATGATTACTTAGACCGATCTAGCCTCTAAAAATCTTTGGCTCTATTTAATTTTCTCTAAAATGATTGCAGGGCAAATCTTTGTTACACCTTCTATTGCGTCTAATTTTTTAATAAAACTTGTAAGTTCCTGCGAATTTTTAAACCAACACTCCATTAAAATCATGTGGTCGCCGCTTGAGGAATATAAGTGAAGGATCTCTTTCATCTTTTTTAGTTTTTCAATTGCCTGAATAAACTTCTCTGGCAAAGTGTCCAGGCCAATTAATGCCTGCACTTGGAATCCCAATTTTTTAGGGTCTGCTTCTATAGTGTATTTTTTTATAATTCCATCTTCCTCGAGTTTCTTTACTTTTTTTCTTATGGCAGTTTCACTAACGCCGAGCTCTTTTGCAATTTTTACAAATGGCGTCCTTGAATTTTTTTGGAGTATCTCTACTATTTTGTTGTTTGAAATTCGAACCATAAAGTATATATATTCGAACAAGTTTATATACTTAACTTAAAAAATTGGGAGGTTAAAAATGGAAGAAATTAATAAAATTCCTTTAATAGGAGAAAAGTTGCCAGAATTTGAGGCGCAAACAACACATGGGAAAATAAAAGTCCCAACTGACTTTAATGGCAAGTGGGTTGTTTTGTTTTCTCACCCGGCGGATTTCACGCCCGTTTGCACAAGTGAGTTTGTTGCATTTCAAAAAAGGTTCGAGGAGTTTGAAAAGCTTAATTGTCAGTTAGTTGGTTTAAGCATTGATCAAGTTTTCAGCCATATAAAATGGATTGAGTGGATAAGGGAAAACTTAAAAGTTGAAATAAAGTTCCCCGTGATTGCAGATGACACTGGAAAAATTGCCTCAATGCTTGGGATGATCCATCCAAGCAAGGGGACAAACACAGTTAGGACCGTTTTTGTAATAGATCCAAACGGTATTGTTAGGGCAATTCTTTACTATCCGCAAGAACTTGGAAGAAACATGGACGAAATTTTGAGAATGGTCAAGGGACTCCAGATTTCTGACAAGGAAAATGTTGCAATGCCAGCAAACTGGCCAAACAACGAACTTATAAACGATGAGGTAATAATATCACCTGCAAGTGACGAACAAACTGCAAAGCAAAGATTAAAAGATTATGACTGCTTTGACTGGTGGTTCTGTCATAAAAAATTGGAAAAATAGGAGGGCAAAATGGGAACAAAAGGAAAAGAAATCGTCAATTTGGATGTAAACAATCTCATTGACTTGCTAAACAAAGCGCTTGCTGATGAGTGGCTTGCCTACTATCAGTACTGGGTTGGTGCTAAATTAGTACGGGGACTAAAAAGAGAAGCAATTGTTTCTGAGCTTGAAGAGCATGCAAATGAGGAGCTAAAGCATGCAAACATGCTTGTGGACAGAATCTTGACTCTCGGCGGAAAGCCAATACTCAAGCCAGAAGACTGGTACAAGTTAACTAACTGTGGATATGATGCTCCAGAGAACAATGATTCAAAAGCAATCTTAGAGCAAAACATAAAAGGAGAACGATGTGCAATTGCTGTCTACAACAATCTCTTAAACTTAACAAAAGACAAAGATTCAATTACTTACCAAATGGTTCTAAGCATATTGGAAGACGAGGTTGAGCACGAAGACGATTTGCAAACAATTTTAGAAGATTTGCAATAATTAGGGGTTGAGAATGACTGAAAAGTTGCAAGTATATAGGTGTAGTATCTGTGGGAATATTGTGGAAGTTCTCTATCCTGGGAAAGGACAGCTAGTTTGCTGCGGCCAGCCAATGCAATTGCTGGAAGAAAAGACAGAAGAAGAAGGAAAAGAAAAACATGTTCCAGTGATTGAAAAAACTGAAAAGGGAATTAAAGTCAAGGTTGGCTCAGTCCCCCATCCAATGGAAGAAAACCATTATATTGAGTGGATTGAAGTAATTGCAGATGGGAAAGCATACAGGAAGTTCTTAAAGCCCGGCGATGCTCCAGAGGCAGAATTTGAGATTCAGCCAGAGACATTAACTGTTAGGGAATACTGCAGTGTTCACGGACTTTGGAAAGCTTAAGATTTTCTCATCCGTTAAAATCATATAGTAAGAACTACACTGATCTTTTATGGAAGACAAATATCTAATCACAATTCCAACTGTTCGCGATATAAAGGATAATCTGCTTCAATACATAACTCTTGCAATTAATTCAAATGTCCCTTTTGATTTTTTAATAGTTGATGACTCAACCACTCAAAAGGAAAATAGAGA
>JALTGF010000091.1 GCA_027077325.1 archaeon | reverse complement strand
CACCGATTCAGAAAATTAAATATCCGAACACTAATCCGTCTATTTTTAACGGCGTCAATCCAGAAACAAATCTGAATCCCCGTTATCAGTTTGATAATTTTGTAGTTGGATCTTTTAATGAATTAGCCCATGCCGCTTGCCAAGCAATTATTAATAATTTAGGGACCCTCTACAATCCATTTTTTGTTTATGGTGGAGTTGGTTTAGGCAAAACTCACCTTATTCAAGCGACTGGCAATACTATTGTTAAAAAATACCAAGGCAAAAAAATAAAAATAAAATATGTGACCGCTGATAAATTTAGCAACCAATTAATTAACGCTCTCCAAAGAGGAAATATTAAGCAATTTAAAGATGATTATCGCGACAATATTGATGTTCTAATTATTGATGATATCCAATTTATTTCTGGCCGGGAAAAAACCCAGATTGAATTCTTTCATACTTTTAACGCTCTCTATGAAGCCAATAAGCAAATTATTATCAGTTCTGATCGCCCACCAAAGGCAATTTCAACTTTGGAGGCGCGGTTAAGATCACGATTAGAAGGCGGTATGGTCGCTGATATTTCTTCACCCGATCTTGAAACTAGAATGGCTATTTTAAAAAAGAAAGCCGAGCAAAAAAATATTATTATTTCCGAGGATATAATCGAATATATTTCACAAAACATAAGACAAAATATTCGGGAACTAGAAGGCGCTTTTAATAAAATTATTGCTGTCCATCAATTGAATAATACTTCTTTAACTAAGGATTTAGCCAAGAAAATATTAAACAAATCATCTAATATTCAACACCAAAATATTACTCCAAAACAGATAATCCAATCTGTGACTGATTTTTACGAATTAAAAATCGATGATTTAATTAAAAAAAGCCGCCGCAAAGAAATTGCCCGACCTCGACAAATAGCGATGTATTTATTAAGAGAAGAATTGAATTTATCTTTTCCAGCTATTGGCGAAAAATTAGGTGGTCGCGATCACTCCACCGTAATGTACGCTTATGAAAAAATAAGCCAAGAGATACAAAATTCGGATTCATTAAGACAGGAGGTTGATTTTATTAAAGAAAAGATTTATAATTAGTAGTGGATAATTAAATTGATAACTTGTGGATAAAAAGAAGATAACT
>JALTGF010000090.1 GCA_027077325.1 archaeon | reverse complement strand
GCCTGAAGGTCATTTAAAACTCCTGGGTCTGAAGTAACTATCTTGCAATCTTCAAACCCTTCGGCTTTAAGATAAGTATCAATAAATACCTGCGACTGCTCCTGGCTCATATTTAGCAAAATTTGAGGAATGAATTTCACTGTTTCCTTTGTCCCAAACCATCTATGAATTAGCCGCGATGATTCAGCATTAAGCCTTATTCTTTGAACGGGCTGGCCTAATCCTTCCTGGGTATATTCAAAATATTGGAGATGAAAATGGTCCAGTAGAGCTTTTATCTCCCGGTAATTTTTCTGATTTTTAATTGCTGACTGATAGATACTGACTCTGTAACAGGAACGATAATTTTTGCCCGGTTTTTCTACTGAACCTTCTCCAATTATCCAAGCCATTAATTTTATCTGCTCGTCGCTGATTTTAGCCTTTTGATTTGAATTTTTAGCAGAAACAGGGATAATAAATGGAGATTTCATCTCTAAAATCTTTTCAATCGGTTCAAGGACAAACTGGTTTGTCTGAAATTTCTTCCGGACAACTTTATGCTCGGGAGAAATCAGCTGGTCTTGAATTCTGTTTTTCAAATTATACATCAGCCCATCGTATTTTCTCCTGAAAACACTTTGGACTTTTTTATTCTCAATTATTCCTTTTTTCAAATTAAAAGTTTTGATTATGTCTCCTTTATTAACCTCGTTATAAGATTTCCACCCTGACGGGGTTAATATTTCCGTATCTTCCGAAACACATTGGAAGCCCACTCTTGTCGGAACATTCATATTAAAAAGAAATTCCTGCATTGCCTGCTTCACTTCCGGATAAGACAATTTATCGTAACGGATAAAAGGACTTAAAAGCGTGTCAAAATTACTGAACGCCTGAGCGCCTGCTGCTTCTCCTTGGAGAGTGTAGAAAAAATTCACTACTTGGCCCAAAGCAGATCGGAAATGCTTTGCTGGCTTGGTTTCCACTTTTCCGGAAACTCCAGTAAACCCTTCCATCAGCAAATCTTCAAGATCCCAGCCGACGCAGTTATGGTTCCACATCCCGTTTACAATAAGAGTACCGCTTTCTGTTGTAATATCGTAGATTGATTTATCCGGTATATTCACCGGCTCATTATTTAAAACAATATGCCAAGA
>JALTGF010000089.1 GCA_027077325.1 archaeon | reverse complement strand
ATCTAATATATCAACGGTTTTTGTTATGTCTCGGTTTTTCTCTACCCATTTCCATTGCTCTTCCCATAGCCTTTCTCTAAAATCCTTATCTGTAATTAGTTTTTTGAGTTTTTTATACCAATCTTTATAAGTGTTTTTGGCTAAATAATTTACTTCTTCTGAATAAGGCAAAACCTTGCTTGCCAAAGTTACTGTGCCAGTTGAGGCGTATTCATAGTATTTGATACAGCTTTTATACTGGTTAAAAGTATTATCAACTAATGGAGCCAATCCTATATCTAAATTCATCGTCCTTAAAACTTCTGGGTGTAATTCTGGAGGGTAAAATGGAATTTCTTCGTGCTGAATAGATTTTATCTTTCTCAAAACTCTTAATCCGTATTTCCAGAATTCTCCCAAATCTTTTTTAAGCCCCATTCTTTCAAAAACCGTGTAATCGTATTCCTCAACAATTAGTGGCTGTCCCGATAATCCCTGAACAAAGAAATCAAAATCGTATTCTTGTTTCAAATCTTTAATAACGTCTAATATCAAATCTAAATCCTTGTAATGCGAAGCCCCGCCAGACCAGCCAATCCTCAATTTTTCATTTGGCTTGGAAGAGGAATAATACAGGTTAAAATCAAGCGAATTCGGATAAATAATAATCTTTCTATCGGTTATTCGTGCCAATGCTTCTTTTAATCGTAGCGTAGTGGTAATAACTAAATCTGCTTCCGTTAACATCTCTGTTGCCATTCTCTTCATTTCTTTCTCATAAGCGACCACTGGATTGCTTCTATCTAATGCCCAAATATAGTCATCTATCTCATAAACAATCTTTTTACCTGCCCGATGATATGCTCTTACCAAGGGCATTGGGTCTTGCTTGTAAAATCTTGAAAACCAGACAATATCAGGCCATTCTATCCATTCTCTCCCCGTGTGCTTGCCCAAAACTATACTTTTAATATCGTGTCCCCTCTTTTTAAGTTGCTGGGAAGGCTGATAACATCTATGCCACCAACAGCCATTTTTGAAATCCATCGGTGTTGCCAGAACGCAAAGTATTTTAAGCATAGTCTTCTGTTCTTCTTAAAATGCGCTGTTTGTATTCTTCATTCCTTCTGCCGTAAAACTCCTCTAATTCTTTCTTTAATCC
>JALTGF010000088.1 GCA_027077325.1 archaeon | reverse complement strand
ATAATCTTGAAGAAGTAAGGGCTCGTGGAGGATTTGTAATTGCGGTTTCATATGAAGGTGATTCAAAAATTGACGAGCACTCAGATTTTGTAATAAAAGTTCCTAAAGTCGAGAATTTACTTTATCCTCTCCTTCAAGTTTTGCCTATGCAGCTTCTTGCCTATTACACGACAGTTATGCGCGGATTGAATCCTGACAAGCCAAGGAATCTTGCAAAATCTGTGACAGTGGAATGAGGTTGAATAACGCTTAAATAAACTTTTAATTCTAAAAAATAGTTTTTTACATTCTTTTTTTCAAAAAATAATCCATTTGGGAAAATATCTTTCGTTGAAAAACATTTAAATAAGATTTTTACTACATAACTGCTTGTTCAATGGCTGAACAAAAGGGGAGGGGAATGGCACAAATTAAATATGTGCTGGTTTTTGTATTTTTGTTTATTCTACTTTCTGTATCCCAGTCATATGCATCTAATAAGTGGTGGAACACTTCTTGGCACGCCCGCAAGAACATAACAATCACTTCGCACAATGAGTCGGGCGTTTCGATATTGGAGCCAATCTCGATTTACACTTACAACGACAGCGACATCTCGGCGGATCCGAACTACCCAGTGGACATCCGAATAGCAACCGAGGGTGGGCAGGAAATCCCATATATGTTCACGAACATAAGCGGGAACAACACCCAGGGCGTTATCTTTCTGGCGAACTCAACCAGCGCTGGGACGACTTATTACATCTACTACGACGGGCCAAACGAGACGGCGAACTACTCCTGCACGCTTGGCACTTGGTCGCCTTGCTGGGTGAACGACACCACGCGGTCGCTGTTTAACTTTCGGGAAAACTTCGAAAATAAGGTGGATGACTGGACTAGTGTTAACTCTGCTAAGCATATCTGCAAACTTATTGGAGGGTACTACTCAGGTAAGTACTCGCTAAATGTGTTCCCAACTTCTTCTGGCGGGGATATGGGGGCATACCGTACAATTGCAAAAATTTCTGGTGGAAGGATTGCATATGTGTCTTTTGATGTGATGTTCGATGGAACTAGTGCTGTTTGGTTTGATATTGATAGTACAGATGCTCCAAATGAGGTTGGTGGTTATGTTTTTGCTGCTAGAAATAATGGCAGTAAGCGGCTTGGCACTCTTGACGGTAATGGGTACCATTATTATTATAGTTCAGCCACACTAAATAAGTGGTATCGCGAGAATTATCGTATTAATCTAGCAGCAAAGAACTTTGATGTTTCCCTGTTTGATAATACTGAATCTGTTGGTCGTAATCCCAAAGGGGATGGAACCTCCTTGCAATCTGTTTCTCTATGGGGCAATCGAGAAGACGATCATGATAACATATCCATTGACAACATTTTAATCTCGACAAATGAGTTCCACACCTATAACACAACCAGTTCCTACTTATTGGAACCAGAAGAAAAAAATATTATTGTTACTCTTATTAGCCCGCTCAATAACAGCTATGTTAACTTATCAAGACCTGTAGTTAACTTTAAAGTTACTGACTTAAAGTTCAAAACTATACAAGTAACTCTTTATTTTAATGGAACAAATGTCTCCTACAATAGGTCTGTTATAAATAATACTAATACTTCTCTTGTTGTTAGCAATAACCTCACTGATGGCCTTTATACTTTCTGGCTATTTGTAAATGACAGCAACAGCATTTCTGCTTCTTCAAACTATACCTTATCGATAGATACTATATCGCCAACTATCTCGGAAATGTCTGCAAACACAACCTCAACAAATTCAACTATCTCACTGTGGGGCGAAGTAAATGATACTCATATAAACAATTCTCATATACTTTTTAAAATCCTAAATATCTCAAATACTTCTCTGGTTATAAGCTCCAGTCCTGCTAATTGCTCAAATCTCGGAAATATGTGGAACTGCTCATTAGTTTGGAACGGCACTAAAAATGCTTCTCAGGGAAACTACACTTTTAGCATAATTGCATATGATATCGCAGGGAATCATAATGAAACTGTGTTTAATGATTGGTTTGTTTTTGATAATCTAGCTCCTTATATTGTTTCTACAGTACCAAATGACGGTGAGACAGGCGTGGTAAGAGATGATGCAATTTCAATTACCTTTAATGAAAAAGTAAATGGTGACGCCATAAACAACACCACCCTCTACATCAATAAAACAAGTGATGGGACCAGCATTCCTTCTAAAGTTTCAACTAATGACAATATCACTTTTAGGATTAAACCTGAAAGTGATTTGAGTTATAACACTATGTACACTGTTACTTTAAAAGCAGGTGTCTCAGATCTTCTTGGAAATGTGATGACGCATAACTATAGTTTTAGATTTACCACAAAAACAGAATCTTCCTCTGAAAGCAGTGGTGGCGGGGGTAGCGGAGGAGGTGGAGTATTCTTAGGATACCCCCCAAAAATTGAGGATATCCCTAATCAAGTTGCAACAGTTGGACAACCTTTTGAACTTTTAATCACTGCAACAGACAAAGACAATGGCACATTACAGTTTTCTGATGATTCTAATTTGTTTAATATCGGAACATACTCTGGAAAAATTTATTTCATCCCAACAGAAGATCAAACAGGGACCTATAACATAACCATTACTGTAAATGATGGAAAACTAAGCACACATAAGATCTTTACATTAACTATAAATCCTGCTCCAAAAGAAGAAAATAAAACAAATATCGCCTCTACTAAAATTAATAACTCCCCCTCTGACAGAAAATTAACCACTGAAAGCAAATCGAAGTCAACATCCCCAACTGGGTTTTTAATTTTTAAACAAAAAGGCGGGTCGCTTGGCGTGGCTATCTCTGCAATTCTAATTGTATCTCTACTCGTGTATGTTTTTAGAAAGCCAACTATCCAAATATCAAGGCCAAAATTCTCAAAAATAAGATTGGCAAAAAAGTTAATTTCAATGAAAAAATTGTCAGTAAGAAAACCAGTCGTTTCTCAGCCGATTATTAATACAAGGACACCACTAGTAAAACCACTTGAGATAACTCCAAGAATGCATGCAATCTTAAGCGCGCTTCACTACCGTGAAAAGGAAATTCTTGAGACTCTAATTAAACTTGGTGGAAAAACAACTCAAGCAAGAGTTTACCACGAGACAAGAATGCCTACAACAACTTTGTCTAGATGGGTTGATTCTCTGGAAAGACGCGGTCTTGTTAAAACAAATTATTATGGCAAGCTTCGGGAAATTGAACTAACTGAGAAATTTTTAAGAGGATAGCTCTCTTTTTTATTTTTATTTCATTCATATTCAGTATGAATAGTAAATAATAATATAATCATAAAAAAGAGCAAAACTTTTAAATACTTCTACTTTATATATTTTTTCAGTAGTGCTTTCTTTGAAGAGACCTTTCCTATAAAATATGGGTCTAAAAATGGGTCTAAAAGATATATCTGCAAAGAATCAGGTGGTACTCGTAATAATCTTTTTAGCGGTTTTCTTAATCTCTGCTTTTTCTGTTTTTGGCGTTAATGTGAATTCTGCACTAACTTCCCCTCCAAATAACACTTGGTGGAGTAATACTACTGCAACCTTTTTCTGTACTCCAAACACAAATGCCACACTAACTAGTGTTTCTCTTTATGGAACCTGGAATAATTCTACTTGGAATAATATAACCATGAACAACACAGGGCTTTTTAACAACACGCCTGTTAACTTTACAAACATACCTCTCAATGAAGGCACTTGGGAGTGGAATTGCATAATTCGTGACAATGAATCTGACACTACTGGACAATGGTATGCTTTAGCAGGGAAAAACTGGACTATTCATATAGACACAACCCCGCCA
>JALTGF010000087.1 GCA_027077325.1 archaeon | reverse complement strand
TACTTGTTAGAGAAATTGCAGAAACACCACTTGATGTGCTTTATGAGAAAACCCATATAAGAAGAAGACGGCTTCAACAGATTATAAATCTTGCAAAGGGGATTATTGAGAAGTAACATCGGTGGAATCTTCTGGATTTTCATTTGAGGAGAGATAACGCCCGTAAAAAGTCCCGAATATGGTGCTTGACAATACGGTAAACAGGATAACTAGAAAAGCAGTTAGGAGTATTGTCTGTGCCTCAGGAATGAAAGTCAATAAATTTTTTTCAACAGCAATTGAAAGTGGTATTGCAGCAATTGCTGCTGCAGCAGCCCCGCGCGGACCGGTAAATGCAATTAGAAGCTGATCACCGAGAGGGAGATGCTCATTAAAAAGCGCGAGAAAAGTAAAGAATGGCCTCGCCAGAAAAATGATTAATGCAAGAAAAATTGTTTCTTTAATGAGCAAACCCTGAGGGAATTTAAGAACAATTTGGGCTCCGAGCAATGTAAAAATTGAGATATTTAGCATAATTGAAAGTGAATCCTCAAAATCACCAATGTCTTCTTTATACGGGATTTTTAAGTTGCCAAGTATTAGCGCACAAATTGAAACAGCCAGCACTCCCGAGCCACCAACATTACTTGCAGCTGCATAAGTGATCATTGCAATTGAAAATCCAAGGATTGGAGAAAGCTCTCGTTGAGTTCTCTTGAAAAGCTCAACCGTACCGAAGCCAATTACAACACCAGTCCCAACCCCTGCAACAATAAGTTGCCAGAATTGAGAGATAACTAAAGTTGGAGATGAAACCACGCCAACTAAATAATCGAGCAATAGCAAAGGGGTCAAGATTGTTAGAGGATCTGTAAATATCGACTCAATAAGCAAAATGTCAAAGGTATTTTTTGCCTCTTTCAAAGCACTTCTAAAAGTCACGACTGATGATGAGGAAGTCCCTGCAATTATTGAACTCAGGATAAAACTCCCAATCCAAGACATTGAAAATAGCACATGAGCAAATATTGCTAAAAAGAACATTGAAAAGAAAAATCCTCCAAACGCAAGTTTAAGCGAGATCCTAGAAACTCGCTTAAAGGTGTCAAATTTTAAATGGAAAGAACTAGCAAATACAATCACAATAAGGGCAAGAGTTCTCAAAAATGCAGGAAT
>JALTGF010000086.1 GCA_027077325.1 archaeon | reverse complement strand
TTAGTTCAGGGCTGGCCTTTTTGGAAATGATTTCAAAAGATTTAGGAGTCACATATGCCAATGCTTGCCCATGATTTATTTCAGGGAATCTTGCTGATATTGGATGAGAAATTGCATGCTGTAAATGTGTTCCAATTAAAGCAAGAGCAATTCCTGCAAAAACATCTGCATACGCCATCCCGATCTTTGCATCAATGTCCTCTTTAGAGTGATAAGAATCTAAAAGGTATTTACCAACTAATTCAATTGCTTTAAGCGCAAACTCAGACGCAGCAGGAGTTACTTCGTTTCTTGTATAAACTTCCATGGAATGGCACAAAACATCAAACCCTGTTGTTGCAACAACATAAGGGGGAGCATGCCTAGTGATTTCAACATCAACAATTGAAAGTTTTGGCAAGATTAAATTGTTTTTAAGTGTCTTTTTTTCAATTGTTTTTTGATTAGAAATAACAGCATACGGAGTTACATGGCTTCCAGTCCCAGTAGTAGTTGAGCACGCAATAATAGGCAACGCCCTTTTTATTTCTGCTTTTTTCTCAACAAAATCCCAGATATTACCGTATAGACCGACAGCAATTGCTTTTCCAGTATCAATTACTGAGCCACCGCCCAATGAGAAAATAAAATCAACATTATTTTCTTTTGCAATTTTAACACCGTTCTCAATTATTTCAACAGTGGGATTTGCAGTGATTCCCTCATAGGGAACAACATCAACGCCATGCTCATTGAATAAATCCAAAAATTTTTGATAGAATCCAAGTTTTTTCATAGCACTGCGCCCAGTGCAAAAAAGGACCTTTTTGCCGTATTTTGGTACTTCATCAAAGGCTTTATCTAGAATATTTTGACCAATGATGATATTTAAACTCTTTAAGTATTCATTACCTTCTTTGTACCTGTTTATTAGAGATTCAAGCTCAGATTGATAGTCCATGTCGATAAAGAGTCTTTTTATATATAAAATACTATCCCCCTACTAACAAAGGCATTATTTAGAAATCTTTTAATAGCAAATCACGGTTCCAGTATACAAAAACAAACGCAAATAAAAGTGCAAGCAGGGTTATACCTAGAAAGAATAGGTATAGAAATTTAGGCCAGTACGCTAATGGATAATTGATACTTTTTAAGATTAAATAAATTTGAGCCAGTAG
>JALTGF010000085.1 GCA_027077325.1 archaeon | reverse complement strand
AAATGTTTAATATATTCATGGAGGCAAAATAAATGCCAAAATCACAATATAATCCCGAAATTATAGCGAGAAGAAAAAAAGTATTTCAACTAGCGAAAGCAGGTATTTCTCCTAAATTAATAAGTCAAAAGTTAAATATACCATTAAGAACAATATACAAAGATTTAGGCAAACTACGGGAACAACTTGCACAAGAATTACAACAATACAACTGGTCTTCCGAAATAATGGACATGTGGTATAGGACTAATAATGTTATATTAAAGTTGGAAGCCTTATTAAACAATACAACAAATATTGAACAGAGAAGAAAAATATTAAGAACAATAGCTGAATTAACTGTATGGCAGTTCAAAACCTTACAGTATTTAGGAATATTGGAAAGAGAACCAACAGTCAATTTCAATCAATACAACCAAATAAATTATAATTCCATAACCCAGATGCTTAACGAAGTGGTAGAGGAATATGAGAAATGGAAAAAGAAAAATTAAAGCCATTGAGCTTTGCTATAGGTTTGAATATAAAACCGTTTCCATATCAGGCGGATTTTCTTATTGACAATTCAAGGAGAATTATATTCGTAGCAGGAAGGCAGACAGGAAAGACAACGATGACAGCGATAAAAGGCTTGTTCTTTGCCTTGACACATCCCAACTCTACCATTTTAGTAGTAGCACCTACTTGGAGACAATCAAATATTTTATTTAATAGAATGCAAAGCTTTATATTAACTAGTTTTGTAAGTAATTTCATAACCAACATGACCAAGACCACAATATACTTTAACAATAAAAGCAAAATATTTTGCCTTCCCTCTGGCCAATATGGAGATACAATTAGGGGATTTACAGCAGATTTAATTATATTTGATGAAGGAGCATATATACCCGAAGAAGTTTACATAGCCGTTGAACCAGCCCTAGCAACAAAAAATGGAACCTTAATTTTAATTGGAACCCCAAGCGGAAAAGTGGGAAGGTTCTGGGAAGCATTTAACTCTCCTTTCTTTTCCCACCACCATGCAACCAGCTATGAAAATCCTTTAATAAGTGAGGAGTTTTTAGAGGAGCAAAAACTAGGAATGACAGAGTTACAATTCAAGCAGGAGTTTCTAGCCGAATTCATAGAGGAGGCAGATTTATACTTTCCTTTAAGCCTAGTTGATAAATCCCTTGAAAATCCCGACTTTTTAATTGAGGAAAAACCCACAGACGGAACTTACTATTTAGGAATTGACGTAGCAGGAACAGGCACAGATGAAACTGCTTATGTTATAGTAAAAAAAGAAAAAGGAATTCTAAAAACAATCTATTGGAAGACAGAAAGCAAGAAAGATACCGTTCATATTGTTAATAAGGCAATAGAATTAATAAAAAAGTTCAAACCAGAATGGATAAAAATAGATAGCACAGGAATTGGAAAGGGAGTATATGATGAGTTATATAACAAACTAGGAGGAATAGTAAAAGGGATTAATTTTTCTAGCGAGAATGAAAGGTTTAACCTTTACAATAACTTGAAAATCCTAATGGAAAAAGAATTAATAAAAATCCCAAATGATAAAAAGTTCAGGTTACAATTCACAAGCTATACATATGAAAGTAGGAATGGAAAATTAAAAATAAACAAATCCCAAAATGCCCACGATGATTTAGTAGATGCACTAGCACTAGCAAGTTACAACACCAGCCACGACTGGACATTATACCAACTTCCAGACCAAAGCATATAACGAAACATATTTATATAACTTCTGATTTTACTTAACTAGCCTCCCCCAAGGCAGGGATAAATCCCTGCCTCCCATCACCAATCATAATCATGAGCTTCTTAGATGTGTTCAAAGGAAAAAAGGAGAAAGACGATTTTTTCAGCATAGCCACTCAATTTGAAAAAGCATACAGACCAAAACCAGACAAGATGAATGCAATATTCTTCAACGATTATGCACTTCCAAGAGCCGGACCATTTCCACTTAAATACTACTATCAACTAGCCGAGTATTCAGACACGTTAAGGGTAATAATAAACGCTTTAAGAAATGAAATATTTAGAAATGGCTATGACTGGAAACCTAAATTTCAATCTGTATGTACGAACTGCGGAAAGGAATTTGATTACCACGTTGAAACTTGTCCAGTGTGTGGAGGCAACTGCCGAGACCCAGACCCAGAGCAGTATAAAGAATTAGATGAATTTTTTAAGAATGTAAATTCATACGGTCAGACATTAACAGAGGTTTTAAAACAAATAGAGACAGACTTAGACGTAGTGGATAATGCCTATTTAGTTTTACTTAAATCTTATATCTTTGATGGGGATGGAAATATAATAGGAGGAAAGGTTGAAGAGATAATAAGAGGTTCTCCGGTAAATTTTAGGTTAGTGGTTGATGAGAAAGGAAATGTTGGAGGAAAATACTATGTTTGTCCTGTTCATAGAAACGAAGTCCATACCAAGCCCGGAAAGTGTAAATGTGGAAGAAAATTGGAAGATGTAAAGTATGTATATGAACAAGGGGGAGCAGTAAAGCAGTATTACATAGATGGAGAAGTCTTGCATTTAACAAAATACACACCAAGCGAGACATACGGTTTCCCACCAATACTAACCGTTTGGAACAAGGTCATAGCATTAATGAAAATGGATGAATATGTCAGGGAATACTATTCATTACAAAGACCACCAAAAGGTTTGTTATTTATCCCGACCGATAATCCGGAAAGCTTAATAAAATATTGGAGAGCTTACCTAGACAAAACAAAGGAAAACCCACACTACATAGCACCCTTACCAATTCCATCTAGCCAGAACAGACAAAGACCAGAATTCATAGACCTAACCACACCTTTAACCGAAATGCAATATACCGAGGTAAGAAACGAATTCAGAAGGCAAATAGGAGCATTATATGGAGTAATGCCAATATTCCAAGCAGACTTATCCCAGTCAGGAGGATTGAACAATGAAGGATTACAGGTAACAGTCACGAACAGGGCAGTAGAACATTCCCAATCAATTTTCAATGATAAAGTATTTCCGTTTATTTTAAAGAATTTTGGAATATCAGATTGGACATTGGAACTTAATCCAAGCGAAGAAAAAGATGAAATGGCAGAACTGCAAAGAAAACAACTAGAGACAAGCATAGCCCAACAGATGCGAAGTATGGGATTTGAGGTAGAACTTCAAAATAATGGAGACTTTAAGTATTCCCAGAAGCCCACTCAAGAACCACAGACCCAAGAAGAACCTTTTAACTTTCCAACTCAAAGATTTCAAGGGGAACCAGAGAACGTAAGGCGAAGTCTGGAAAAGCAAGATAAAAAAAAAGTAAGTGAATTGGAGCAGAACCTATACCAATTACTTGAAGGAATAGACTTTAAGAATATGACCCCTTCAGAATTGAAAGAACTATTAAAAAATATGAGTAGATATGTAGTTTCTAACATGATTTCAACAGCTAGAACGCAGTTAAAGCAAGAGTTTTTGAATGGCATAGACGAAGCGGAAAGAAGTTCAAATGCAAATGCCGTATTAAGCCCAGAAGATTATAATATAATAGATAAAATATTAAACCAAAGAATATTTGTAAACGCATTCAAAAAACTAGGAATAGACACAGTTTCTAAAATCCAAGAGATATTTAGAGAGGCCTATGAAAATCCAGAGGAATATTCTATGGATATACTTGTAAATAAACTATACAATATAGTCCAAGACAAAAGACCTCACTTGGAAACCATAGTAAGGACCGAGACAGGAAACATAAACAACCTAGCAAGAGAAATAGCATATAAAAGCATAGACAAAGATGGAAAGTTTAAGTATAAATGGATAGGACCGGATGACAACAGAACAACCAAAATATGCA
>JALTGF010000084.1 GCA_027077325.1 archaeon | reverse complement strand
AGACAAACAAGCACTTATGGAAGCGCTTAAGATGAACATCCCAATTGCATCACTTGCAAATAGCAACAACATGACACAAAACATCGATTTAATTTTGCCGGTGAACAATCGTGGAAAAAAATCTCTTGCATTAGTGTTTTGGCTGTTGAGTAGGGAGATCTTAAAGTTGCAAGGAAAGATTAAAAACGATTCTGATTTCACATTAAAACCGGAAGATTTTGAAGCCGAAGAAAAAGAAGAAAGCAAGTAAGATGGTTAGAACCCCTGCAGCAGCAGGAACTTTTTATTCCCTAAAAAGGGAGGATTTAATTAAGGAGTTAGAGTACTGCTTCAAGCACAAAGTTGGACCTGGGCTCCCTGGTAAGAGGGCTAACAAAAGATTTATTGCAGGAGTTTCTCCTCATGCTGGTTATGTTTACTCAGGCCCGGTGGCAGCGCATCTTTACAAAAGGATTGCAGAGTCAAAGAAAGTTGGTACATTTATAATTATTGGGCCAAATCATACCGGAGTTGGCGCTCCGCTTTCCATATTTCCAGAAGGTTCTTGGGCAACCCCGCTTGGGCAAGTGGAAATTGACTCTGAGCTTGTGAAAGAGTTAGTAAAAGATTATGAATACCTAACTGAGGATGAAACTGCACACGCATACGAGCATTCAATTGAAGTCCAAGTCCCATTTTTGCAGTTTGTAGAAAAAAAATTTAAGATAGTTCCAATTTGCATGGGCGTGCAGGACTATAAGACTTCTGTGGAGCTTGGGCAGGCAATTGCTCGATTAATTACAAGATCCAGGAAAAAAATAGGAGTAATTGCAAGTTCTGATTGGACACATTACCAGCCAGATCCAGTTGCAAGAGAAAATGACTTAAAAGCCATAAAGCCACTTCTTGATTTAAATACTGAGAGGTTCTTCAATCTTTTAGTCGAAACTGGCTCAACTGCCTGTGGCTATGGACCAATGATTGCAACAGCAACCTACGCGAGCACAATTGGTGCAAAGAAAGGTAAGTTGCTTAAATATGCAACTTCAGGAGACACATACGGAGATAAAAGATCTGTAGTTGGATATGCTGCAATTGAATTTGAATAAATGCAGTTAGTTTATATATTCAAACACCAAATATTAGACATGAAAATGAAAGTAATAAACCTGCGCTTCGCGCAGGAGG
>JALTGF010000083.1 GCA_027077325.1 archaeon | reverse complement strand
CCATCCAATGTTAATGGAGATAAAAAACTATAGAAAAATTTCAATGCTTCACTCCCCATTTTTTAATAGCTTGTTTTAATTCTTTATGTGTATTAGCATATACTCTTAAATCTATACCATCTAAACAAGCTTCTAGAGCTTCTCTAACAGCTTTTGCCCCAGCTTTTGTTCCCAATGGATGCCCATGAATACCACCACCAAATTGATAGATAACATCTTTACCTATAACTTCAATTAATTTTTTCATCATGCCAGGATGTAAACCACCAGAAGCAACAGGCATCACAGTTTTTTTACCAAACCACTTTGATCTTAAGAAATTGTTAACCTCTAATGTATCTTCTTTTTGCATTTTACCTATACCTGCCGTTCCTGTATGAAGCTGATCAACACCAACCATACGAGCAAGTTTTGCAACAACAAGCATAGACATACCAAAATTTCCTCTAGTAAAAGCAGCGTGCATCGCTCGATGAGCATGAATAATCAAGTCTAATCCATTTATTTTCTCTCTTATAGTTTGTACCGCTCCCCAACCGAGAGTTATTATATCTATCATCGCATATCTCCCACCTAAAGATTTGACTAATCTAGCTCTTTTAACAGCTTCTTCTACACCAGCAGTTATATTCGGCATGTAAGCTTTCACTTCTCCAGTATATTTCTCAGCCTTTTTTCTTGCTTTTAAAGTCTTTTTTACCCTTCTTTCAAATTGGTTAAATTTTTGACTCGTTAAATTTTCATCATCTTTTACTAAATCACAACCTCCGACCCAAGCTTCATATGCAACTCTAGCATGTTGTTCACTACTTAAACCTAATTTCGGTTTTACTATCGTTCCTACTAATGGTCTACTATAAACACCAAAAACTTTTCTAATTCCTTTTATTCCGAATTTAGGTCCAAAAAAATTTTTAACAATTAACCGTGGTATCCAAACATCCAAAAGCCTTAATCCAATAACTTCTTTCATTCCAAAAATGTTACCTGCTATCGAACTAAGTATTTCTGGTAGATTGTTTGGTTCAAATAATTCAACGGGATAAGCAATTTTTACTACTTTTCCTTTGATTTCAAAAACCCTTGCCTTAATTTTTTCAATCCTTTTCGGTAAGAATTTTGGTTTAGTCCATGTACCGACAGAACTTTCAGCTGCAATTGCTCCAACAG
>JALTGF010000082.1 GCA_027077325.1 archaeon | reverse complement strand
ATATATTTCAATAAACCTAGTGATTTTAGTATTGGAACTTATGGATTAAAATACAAATTTTATGCAAATGGATTACCAGTTTCTCTTGCAAATTGTCATTCATGTGCTGGAAAAGCAGATGGAACAAAATGTATATTTGACCCAAACATGGCCCCAACATTTGGTTGCATAAGCAATGATCCAAGTGCAAGCGGTGTCTGTGCTGGTGGAATTTGCAGACCGACTTGTGATCCAAGTCAAAATTATTATAATCATAGTTATAATTCATATGACAAATACTTCAATAATAAATGTTTTTCAGATACTGATGGGTTAAATTGGTATGCCTGTTGTCCCAATGGAAATGAATTTCATGTATGCGTAAAAGATGTTGCAAACTGTCCAACATACTGTGGAGGATTCAACCAGGAATGTTGCCCAAGTTCTTTGGAGGGAATGCCATGTGAAAATAGTTTATCATGTGTATGTACTGCAAGCATTTCAAACGGAAATTTAGTTACTGGAACAAAATGTGCCGATTTGAATTTGGGAATCTTAGACCAAAATGAAATTGAACCATGGAACTTTTTGAATTTCTTAAAAGATGGCAATATGAAACATTTCATTTGGGGGCCATGGAATGGTAAATATTATTCCTGTTGTGAACCTGGAAGCGGATGTGCAACTGACTTACCAAAATTATGCCAAGTAGTTTATGGATGAAAATATTTAATTAATTTTTTAAATGCATTCTTTAGATCTCCTCTTATTTTTCTCTGCCCAATAATCGGTGGAATCAACGCATATAAAATCGTTGATGGAAATTCAGGAACGCAAATTGGATAATCTTGTTTTTGATCAGCTGTGACATTCATATTATATAAATCATATTTATTCATCACATTACTAAAAGCATCATTTATATCTGCTTCATTTTCATATAAACCAAGACCTCCTAACACCATTTTTTTTGTGTAATTAGTTATATTTTGATAGTAAGAATAAGGTTCACCAGGTGGTATTTGTGAATTCCAATCAGGGCCATAACCTTCAATACCTTTCCCGGTTACACTAATTAAATTTGGGTTAGTTCCATGCCATCTAAATCTTCCAAATATTGGAGATTGCCAAGTCATATTTTGAATGCAATTAGGAACAGCATATAATTGATGTCTAAAATGAAGTTGAGGAA
>JALTGF010000081.1 GCA_027077325.1 archaeon | reverse complement strand
TTTGGCTGTGTCCAATTCCCGTTAAATTGCAATGTATATGTTCCGGGATCTGTTCCTTTTGGAATTGTGATATTAAATGAGGTTGAGCAGTTTGAATTTATTCCAATTGTTCCGCACTCATAATTTGAAGTGTTTATAGTCCAGTTAGGAGGCAAATAAACATTGCTTATATTTGCGTAATACATTCTTCCTGTTCCTGTATTATTTAAAGTAAAGTTGGTTACAAAGGAAAAGCCAGTTGTCTGATTAATCTCATTGTAAGTTAAAGATTCATTTCCGAGCAAAATTCCTGTTGTGGTCTGGTTTTCAAGGTAAAACTCCTTGAAGCTGAATTTTAAACCTCCCTTGAAATAAGATGCAGTGTCATCGCTGCTATTGATTTTAATATCATAATATCCCAAATTTGCTCCACTTGAATTAAATGTGCAGTTATATTCTCCGGGATAACCTATGCCATTCATATCATTTGCCGGGCTTGGAGAGCAGGAATGTATAATTCCTGTTGAATTTTCAATTGCCCAGAAATACACACTTAATCCTGCATAATCAAGAGTCTGGTCGCAAAATGTGCTTGCATTTCCCTTAAACAGGATTTGCTGTCCTTCAAACCTGTAGTTCTGTGCATAACTGCTTTCAACGCTGTCAATATCAAAAATATAGTGAATGATTTGCCCGTAAATCCTGTAGTTTTGTGCAGTCTGATTTGTATCTTTGTAACGTAAACTTCCCAGAATTCCTGTCTTCCATAACTGGTTTTGGTTAGAATAGCTGCAGTTTGGAGTTAAGTATATTGAACAAGAACCATTGGAATCTGTTGTATTGGAAAATGCATATGTGTATGTGCTTCCATCTGTCGTGAACCACATCTTACACGAAAATCCTTCTCCTACAGGAGATCCTAAATCACTATCATTTATTCTGACTTTAAACAAATGGGTGTCTGTTCCATTTCTTACAATAATAGGATTATCTCCTACTAAAACATCAAAACTGACATCATCTTTCGCAACTGTAACATTTACAGCATTAATTTCATAACTCCCATTCTCATAATCACTCGCATTAAACTTAAACCACTGGCTTCCAATATCAGTATAATTCCAGCCCGGATTTTCAACAAAAGAAACAATATAATTTGAACAGTTTCCATTTGCGCAACTTATGTTGGTTGAAT
>JALTGF010000080.1 GCA_027077325.1 archaeon | reverse complement strand
TGTATACGGGACACTCATCATTATGTTTATTAAAATTGAAAATGTTCCTCCTTGGGCGATTGTCATGCTGGTAAGTGTAACCATAACAATTAATGGCTCTTTAACCCCTAAACCAAGGGGTATAAAAACTAAGAAGGGGACTATTGATAAAATCGCATATATCACAAAAATCATGTAATATGGTGGGGATATGCCCATTGCCCTAAATGTGTAATATATCCCAACAGATTGTATTAAGAAAATCCCAAAGGATGAGCCCAAGACTTTAACTGCTTTTGAAATTGTTACTACCCCCTTGTACTTGGCCCAAATATAATACCCGCCTACTATAACAATTAATGCTACCCCAACTGCTGAAAATTTAGTTAAATACGCACTCATCTCTGGGAAAAATACCCCTAAAAATGGGGCAGATAATATTATGACAACTAGATTTACCAGTAAGTCCATGCTTTTTTCAATTACAAATATCTTTATTGATTTCTTAATTGGGATATCTTCCATATACTTTAATGGAATTGCTTTAACTGACTCAGCCAATGCAGTTGTGTATATGGATATTACCTGTGAAACAATTTGAATTGAGACTATATCCCCCAATTTCGTTTTTTTTATAATTCGTACAAACTCATTTAACCGATATCCCCTAACAAGCAAGGAGAGCCCATAAAGTGTTCCTGCAACGATCAAGTACCACCAATTTACATTTTTAATTGAAATGATAACTCCGCTTCCTATAAACTTCTTAAAAAAGAAGATAAGAAACGCCAGTGCGATTAGATAAAGCACAAAAATTTTTTTTGTAAATTTTTCATGTAACAATTTTTTGTAAACCTTAAAAAATTCTTTGCTTTTCATTTTAGTTTATATACCGCAAACATTGCTACTGCGAGAATGCCGTAGCTTGCAAACATTATCAAATTTAAAAGAAGTGCAAGTGCAGTACTTTCTGGCACACCTACTGTAACTTCTGCAAAGAAAACAATTAATGGCTCTTTAATCCCAAGTCCAAATGGGACTATTGAAATTGAGATAACTATTGAAAGAATTGCGTACACAACAAAAAGCAATTGGATTGTTAAGTTTATCCCAAGGCTAATAAATGTAAAATAAAGGGCCCCTAAGTTTATAAGTGCATATGCAAAGGTAACGCCTAAAACAAGCAGTGCATAAT
>JALTGF010000079.1 GCA_027077325.1 archaeon | reverse complement strand
TTTTTGTCATTTGGATTTTGGTCATTTGAACATTGTTTCGGATTTCGGATTTCGAGATTCGGATTTACCTTTAGGAGAAGCGACTAACCCATTGATTATCTTTAATATAAAATCTTAACTTTCGGCGAGACCAATATTGACCCGCGTAATCTATGTTAACCCGAGGAGCAGAAATAATCAAGTCTGACGAAATTTTTGCGCCATTCTCTAACCAAATTTTTTCTCCTTGACAAAGATCCCAACCATAAAATGATTTATCTAAATTAAGATAACGACATAATTTTCCGGGACCATTTGGCTTAATTTTTGTTTCTTCTGAATTTGGTTGGATTGGTTCAAGAGCGCGGATAAGAACACATTCCGGCTGATTAGCTTGAGCGGTAACAAAGTTGAGTTGCCAATACATCCCATAAACTAAATAAATGTAGATATAACCGCCGGGATGATAAACAATTTTGTTACGGGGAGTAATTTTCCCGCCAAAGCTATGCGCCGCGCGATCATTTGGCCCCAAATAAGCCTCTGTTTCAACTATCTGGCCAATAATTTTTTTGCCCCGATCAACTCGGACAATTGATTTGCCTAACAAATCCTTAGCCACTTGAATCGTTGGCCGTTGAAAAAAGTCATAAGAAAGCATAAAAAATATAAATGTCAAAATCTAAATGTCAAATGTCAAATGTTAAATGACAAATAAAAGATTAATTTTTTACCCCGTTAGAAATTCTCTGTTAATCAGAATTTATGGAAAAAGTAAGTTTATTTAGTAAAGTTTGAAATTTCTAACGGGGTGAATTTTCAATTGCCAATTTACCCCGTTAGAAATTTAAGTATATTCTATAAAAACTATTTGAAACATTTTCTATTTCTAACGGGGTGAAAATTGGAAACAAAAGTCTCCGCTTGTCATTACCAAAATAGAGAGTAGGGAGTGAGAAATAGGAGATGGGAGATGGGAGATGGGAATATCATGCCACTTCCGCTCTGTCATTCCCAACTTGATTGGGAATCCATTCCTTAGCGTTAAAAAATATTAATAGGAAATTAAGGAAATGGCTTCCCAATAAATTTCTCCGCTCCGCTACGAAATTTTCGGGAATGACAGAACGAATAATTTATTTATTCAACTTCATTCCTAAATCAACAAAAACTAAAACCAAGCCGATGATGGTGGTAAT
>JALTGF010000078.1 GCA_027077325.1 archaeon | reverse complement strand
ATGCAATTTTTCTCAACTGCCTTTAAAAATTTTGAAAGGGACCACAGAATAGGAATTGATAAAAGCACCCAGAAAATTTTTTCATAAAACCCCGCTACAAGAATCAGCAAGCTGCTTCCTGCCAAAACTGCAACCTCAAGATAACCATAGCTCGTTATGCTTGCCCTGAAATCTTTTATAACGCGCGGATTTTCAAATGCCATGAAGAAAGAGTAGGCAAGTGCATAAACTACTGAGATTATGAAAAAATTTAAAATCAAAGTAATTGCAAACGGCCAAAGCGCTATAAAAACTGGATGAAAATCAGGAAGGATTGTTGAAAAACCCAGGCCAAGCACAACTAAAAGTTTGGTATCTGCACCACCCCACTGCTGCGCGTAAAAGAATGCAAGACCAATCCCAAGAAAGATTAGCCCAACCAGAAGAGATTCATAGAAGATTTGCATATTGCCCATATATAAGGAGTAGCCAAGCCTAAAGATAAACACGAGAAGGATCAGGCCAAATGAAATCCTGTTTGGAACTTCCCTTATCCTTATGTCAGTCCAACTGGCATAGATCATTCCAATTAGTGCGATTCCGAATATTAAAAGACCTATCATTCTCCCATTTGATTAATAGAGGGAGTATTTTTAAGTTTTTCTATTTTAAAGGCATAAAAATGGAAAAATATTTATAAAAAGCCCGGAAATAACTAGTTTGGAGGTAAAAATGGGAGAAATACCACTCGCGCCATTAGAAAGAATATTAAAGAAAGCAGGAGCCGAAAGAGTTTCTGAAGATGCAAAAGAAAAAATGAGAGAAGTTCTTGAGGACTATGCAATTGATCTTGGGGCAAAGGCAAACAAACTCGCGCTTCATGCAAAAAGAAAAACAGTTAAAAAAGAGGATATTGAGTTAGCAAGCAAAACTCAATAAAAGAATTAAACTACCTTTCCGCCTTGATACTTTCCAGAGTACTCTTTAGATTTTCCTTCAACTTTTTCAAAGACAATTTGCGCTATTCTTGCCCCTTTTTCAAACACAAATTCTTGGTTTCCTAAATTTTTTATACCAAATGTTAAAGTTCCCTTAAAGCCTGGGTCAATTAGCGCAGTAAAGAGCCAAACTCCTGACCTTTGTAGTGTTGAGCGTGGAAGCATCCAGGCAACTAAGTTTGACGGGATGTTCACTTTTTCAGCAGTTTCAATTAACAGGTATTCTCCTGAGTCAAGAGAAATAATTTCATTTGGGAGTTCTTCAATTTCTGGGAGAACTCGCTCATTTTTTAATAACTTTGCAGAACTTTTTATTTTGTAAACCCTTCCAACTCTAAGATCAACTCCGGCACCACCAATATTTTTTGGTGGTAGGTTTTCAATTAAGTTTTTTTCTTCAACCAATTTTAGAATTTCTGAGTGCCCAAGTACCATAACATACTTTTTAAGCTATTAAGTTAAATTATTTTCTATGACAACTGCGCTTTTCATTGGAAGGTTCCAGCCCTTCCATTTAGGCCACTTGCTTGCAATTAGAGAGATTTTACAGAGAAATGATTTTGTTATAATCGGGATTGGATCATCAAAAAAATCTAACACACCAACAAATCCATTCACGTTTAAGGAAAGGAAAGAGATGATAGAAGCAGCACTTAAAGAAGAGGGGATTAGCAATTATAAAATTGTAGAAATACCAGATGTAAATGACGATATTATTTGGGCAGAGCAGATTAAAAAGAGCATTAAATTCGATATTGCTTACACAAACAACAAATGGGTTAAAGATTGTTTTGAAAAAATTGGGGCGCATACTAAGAAAACCAAGATATATGGGGCATATAAGGCAGAAAGAGTCAGAGAGTTAATTGCGAATGGACAGTATTGGAAGGATCAGGTACCTACTGCAGTTTATGAGTATGTCACTAAAATTAGCGGGGATAAACGCATAAAGAAGCTGCTTATGAGTTAACTTTTTATACTACTGCCCCTTACTTAAATTGAGGAAGATGGCAACAAGCAAAATTCCAGTAAAAGACGCTATGGTAACAAGGGTGATTACGATTACCCCTGAGAAGACAGTAGCAGAAGCTGCGAAAATGATGATTTCTCAGAACATTGGCGGCCTAGTTGTTGTTAAGAACAAAGAGCCAGTTGGGATTATAACTGAAAAAGATTTTACCAGGTTAATTGCAACTAAAAAAGATCCATACAAGTTAAAGATTGAGAAGATTATGTCAAAACCACTCATTACAATTTCTCCTGAAGCCAGTATAATGGATGCTGCTAGATTAATGACAAAGTCAGGGATTAGAAAACTCCCAGTAAAACAGGATGGAAAACTTGTTGGGATAATAACTGCGGAAGATATTGTGAGAGTAGCTCCAAAAGAACTTGAACTTCTTCTTGAACTTGCTTCAATAAAAGCGCAAGATGAGAAAGAATACTCAGAGGAAGGTAAAGAAACAATCTCGGGAGTATGTGAAATGTGTGGGAACTATTCAGACTATTTATATAATGTGAATGGAGCATGGATTTGTGGGGAATGTAAAGCTTCCTTAGAAGAAGAGTCATGAAGGTAAAAGACATTATAAGCACCTGTCCAAAAATTTCTCAGGATGACTTAGCTTCAAAAGCTAGGGCAATAATGAGAAGAAAAAATATCAGGGCGTTACCTGTTTTTAAAAATAACAAATTAATTGGCATAATAACACGGTCAGATTTACTCAAGATAACCTCAACTAAATCAAATATAACTGTTGGTGGGCTTTTATGGAGACCGTTAATTAATTTGAACTCTGACACAGATATTGAAACAGCGGCAAAAGTAATACTAGACAATGGGATAAAACAGGTGCCCATATTTGAAAACAACCGATACATTGGATTGGTTAGGGATATTGATCTATTAAAAGCATTTTCCAAAAGGAAAAGGATAGACAAAAAAGTTTCAGAAGTTATGACAAAAAGAGTGAAAACATTTACAGTTGATGATCCTATTAGTAAGATTTGGACTGCAAGTTTGAAACATTCTGGGTTTCCAATTCTTAATAAAAAACAAGTTGTTGGGATAATAACAAGTAAAGAACTGCTTAACTCAAAAAAAGCAAGATTATCTGTAGAAGCAAAAAAGACAAAAACAACACCTAGTGCAGGCGTAGTTATGAGGATAATTGCAGGAGAGATACCGCATATGACAGTAAAACCAGATGAGTCGATAGTTAAAGCTACTAAAAAGATACTTAATGCTGGCCTAAGCATTTTGCCAGTTATTGATGGAAAAAAACATTTGAAAGGTATTGTAACAAAAAAAGATTTGCTGAGGGGGTTTTTAAAATGAAAAAATTACCAAGCACAGATAGGGTTAAAAAAGAAACACAAGAAAAAGAATGGGGGCCGAGAGAGTTTAAAACGCATGACTCACATAGGGAGGGATCAATTATGCTGATTAGCTCTAAAAAATTTAGCACTATCCAGAAAGAAAACACGATAAAACACGCAGCAGAAGCAATGTCAAAAGAAAAAACCAGGAGAGTTTTTGTAGCAGGACCAAATAAAGAACTTGCTGGGATAGTAACTGCCACGGACTTAGTTGATTTTTTAGGAGGAGGCACACGGTTTAACATAATAAAGGAGAAACATAGAGGAAATTTACTTTCTGCAATAAATGAGCCCGTTAGAGAGATTATGAATGAATCAGTTATAACCATTCAAAAAAAGGATTCCATTGATGATGCTAGAAGAGTACTAATTGATAACAGGATTGGATATCTGCCGGTTTTGGATGGGGATAAGATTATTGGAGTTGTTAGTGAACGTGACTTTGTTTCGTTAATTTCAAAGGGATTAACAGAACAAAAAGTTGGGGAGTATATGAGCAGAGACCTGATATTGGGCACAACTGGAATGAAAATTGAAGATATCTCAAAGGTCATGGTTAGAAATGGATTTAGGAGGCTCCCAATTGTAAGCGA
>JALTGF010000077.1 GCA_027077325.1 archaeon | reverse complement strand
CAGACACGTTGCTAACTGCCTTAAAATGCAAGAAAATAATGTCGATGACTGAATTGAAAGACACCTTAGGTTCCCAATGCCGGATGACGGTGCTAAGAAAACTAGGAGAACTCGATTACATCACAAGCTATTCCCATAGTGGCAAATATTATTCCTTGAAAAGGATAGCGCGATACAATCAACACGGAATATGGTCATGTCAATCAGCCAGGTTCTCAAAAGTAAAAACTCTCAAGAAAACGATTGAGTTCCAGATCAACAACTCAAAAAAAGGTTTTTCCGCATCTGAATTGCATAAAATTCTTAAGGTTAAGGTCGATGATGTATTGCTGGAACTTGTAAAGAAAAACATAATCACTCGAAAGAAAATTTACGGTCGTTATATTTATTATTCAGCGGTTTCTAATCTTAAAAAAGAGCAAGAACTAACCAGAAAAGATAAAATGCAATCTCCAGATGTAGAGATGAAACCTGACGTTTTAATGCATGAACTTAAGGCCGCATTGATAATTTTCTACAGTACGTTGAACGAAAAGCAGCGAAGATTGTATGCAGGATATGAATCATTGAGGATTGGACATGGTGGGGATAAAAGAATCGGCGAATTACTTGATATAGACCAGAAAACTGTTGCCAAAGGAAGACAAGAACTCCTTGGCGAAAAATCTGACATCAATAACATTCGAGAGCCTGGTGGTGGAAGAAAATCAGTAAAAAAATCCCAGAGGTCATTGATAAGATCGAAGAATTAATGCGATACGAAACAGCTGGGGATCCAATGAGCAATTGAAAATGGACAAAGAAAACCACCCCAAAAATTGCTGACGAACTTTCTGAACTCGACATCAAAGTCAGCAAAACAACGGTGGGTAAAATTCTGAGAGATCTGGGTTTTTCTTTAAAAACAAACCTAAAAAAAATTGCTAATGGCGGAAAAACACAAACAAAAGAAAAAAGGGAACAACGTAATCGACAGTTTGAGTATATTCAAGAAATCCGTTTCAGCTTTAACAAGTTTCAAACCCCTCAATTAGCGTAGCAGGGTGATTTAATTCAAGCTTATTCTTAGCGAAATTTCATTGAGTTAATAAAGTATATGGTGTATTTCCGGCAAGCCTGCCATGACGCAATAACCACGACCAAGTACACTCGTAATTCTTCATTCAATCAACGGAGGATTACCAGTGAAACCTACA
>JALTGF010000076.1 GCA_027077325.1 archaeon | reverse complement strand
GAAATTGAAGGTAGGGGATAATAAAATTCTCTCTTCATTTCAAACACGGGGGGTAGTGAAGATATGACGAAAAAATTAAATAGGTTTATACATATATGGTTAATGATAATCGAGGTGGTGGAATGAAGGGACACAAATGGGCAAAGATAAGCGTTGGGGTATTGTTCATCTTTCTTATGTTTATACAGACAGTTAATGCTGCGTATCCAAGTATACAAGAAATTAAACAGTTACCGATTAGTGATAGCGCAAAAGTTCAGTATATAAACGCAGATAATTATACTGACTTTATGAAGCAGTTAGCAGACATTGATAGCGATTTTAATGCGGGTGTTTATGCAGGGCCACACTTCCCTCCTGTTTATATCAAGCTTAAATATGTATCTGAGATACGTATTATCACTAAATTATCTTTATCCCCTGATGTCTTCGGTTATGGAGCGTCTGATTATTATTTATACATACCAATTCTTAATGACCCCTCTACAATACAAATGCTCATCTTCATTGAGGACGCGCAAACTTATGAATATAGCCCAGAGCCAACATACCACAAAGCGTTAGTCATCGTTAAAGATGATTATTTTAAAGCGTTCTATGAGAATGACCCCTCTCTGATGCTCACAGGAGCAAATTATTCTACTTTGTATAAGTTCGGTTTAGTGAGATATGACCCTTCGTATGGTTATTTTTTCCATCCACTTATTTTTCCTTTAGTTGCAAATAAGGATTATGTTCTAGAAATAGATCTGCATTTTGTGCAACAAGAGCCACTTAAGACTCTGTTTGCTGTGGACCAAGATAGTTTGTTCGGGGATACAGTTTTACAGACAGGTGACACTTTTTTAAATACTGAAATAGAATATATATCTTTGAGTAATATGAAGAGTTATACCATCCCCCCTCTGGCTTACGCTATGTCTTTCCATGAGGGTTTGTCTGCGTGTGGTATCGGTGGGGTTGCGCTCCCCCCGAATTTAGCGATGCAAATAAAGTTTTATGTTGCGATACAAAATAATTACTCTACTTTGGAGATGCCGTTCTATTTATACCTCCCTGCGCAAATAAATATCGAATGGGATTATAAATCGGGTAACGTAAGTAAAAATGAAAGCCACGATCCATTTGTCAAGCATTTTATCTTGGATAGCACAGCATATAAAGTTGATGGAGGCGGGGATACTTATGATGGGCCTTATTATTGTACTATTTCATCAGAATCTAATTTTGTTGTGTTTGTCAATCCTCTACAAACTATTAATTTAGAGAAGAATGTATATTTTATTTCAAGTTCGGGCAAGCTCTCTGGGAATTATGCTAAAGCGATCATCTTCAATTTAGAATCCACAGAAAATCGTTATGTTGCATTGAATAGTACAACGTGGACAATTAGCAGAGAAGAATTCGTAAAAATTGCTAAGACACACGCCGCGCACATCTTCTTTTATGAATTTAAACATGCGAAAGTTCTTGTTGCAGCCCCCCTCTTTCATATGTTGGGGGATTATATGGATGAGAAAGATGCAATTTCTATTACTGCATCGCGGTTCCCGGAATCAAGCTTAGGCTTTAAGATTAATTTCCCTGAGGACCCCTTTGCAAAAATTATCAAAGTAATAAAACAAATAGCCATTAAGATTATTAATGTTATTCAAAAAATCTGGAATTGGTTTACAAATGGTTTATCTAAATTGTTCGAAATAACAACGTTTTTTGTGATTATAATTACGGGAATGCTTACTTTAAAATATATCAGCAAAGCATTGCGTGAGCGGAGGGATGTGCGTGAACTGTAAATTTATAGTTCTGTTAATCTTAGTTTTAATTTTTTCCATCCCATTTGCGTCAGCAGAGGAAATTAAAACAAAAGATGACGGGGGTTTTGTAGTTGTTACTGAGCATTTGTACGCTGAGAGAGGGGAGGGGGCGTACAAACTCAATTTAAGCAATTCGCAAGAAGTTTATAATGCATCACCATCTAAACAGTTGTGGGATAAAAACATCACCGGAGGCGGCAAAATTGTAGATGGCTTACTTCCTTTCGATATAATTAACATATCAGACAATGCTACAGAAAAGAACATTACTGTAGAAGGATCTGTACGCTTTAATAAAACGGACATAGCAACAGGTTTTAGTTTTTTTATTTTGAGATTGCCAGTCTCTTTTAATCCAGCGCCTACATCACAACTTGAAATTAAAATAACAAACAGGGGGGATGTTATTGCGGATCGCTTTAATAAAGTGATTTTCTCGGATTACTACGCTAATGGGAATTATACGTTGTTTAATAAAACAAATACCCTTTTGGTAAATAAAACATATCATTATTTTGGCCATCGTTTTAATGTGTGGTATGTTGCTATGAACGCGTATATTTTCCCGGAGGAGAGGTATAACATCTCTATAAATCTGTATAACATCAGCAATGTTAAAGTATTCGTGTACCCTTATGATTTTCTTGGTGACGGGCTTAACCAAACCCATTTGATCGTTGAACAACAACTAAACACACATCTTAGTTACGATGTTGGTTGGGGATTTGAGATCAAACAATTTATTTTTAATACAATATCTACATTAGAACTTGAAAAGTATGACGAGTTACGTTTTACAATCTCAAATCCCCCAACAGGGGTATATAATATATCTTATCTTTTGCCGGTATACATAACAAACAATACAAACACATCCATACTCCTTGAATTCTGGTCAAACAACGCGGAGGCCCTTAAAAAATATACATTTAACTCTTCGGGCTTCCAAATAATAAAAGATAAGGTGCAATTAAACATCTCGGGTGAGCTCACAGAATCCATACGAACTGATAACAAATCGGTATATGTTTTCATATTGCCTTCAGCTGAGAAAAATATTATATTTAAGCATGAGGATTATTACCCTTACGGCACACCCTATCTAAATTATGTAATTACGTATAACATAAAAGCTGCTCTTTATCAAGATATAGTGATTCGAAAAGAGGGGTATTATATAGGCGGTTCAATCGAGTTGCCGGGGAGTGTAATACAAACTTGGGATTTAATATTAAAATACGCCCCAAATGTAGATTTAGGTTTAGAACTTAAAGCAGACTCAGGCGCGGTGATAATTGCTCTCTTACATTTATCTGAGGATATAACTACATTTATCTGTGATGAATTAGGACCTTTTGAATGGGTTAAATTCTTATTACCTTTGGCGCCAAACGCACTCAAACAGTTATTGTCAGCTCTTGTTAATTTCGTCATAAACACGAATATACAATTCAAATTATCTAAATTTGCTTATTTATCTATGAAGTTTTTATCAGTTAGCACAGATATTGTTAGTTTGTTAATATATGTCTTGGGGGTGTGGGTGGTCAAACGGTTTAGGGATGGGATGGTTATTTTACCATTAAAAGGATATAACGCCATGTTGGAGGAGTGGGAGGGAGTTCTAAACTTCATAGCATCTATCGCTAAGAAGATTTCAGGGGTGGTTAAAAGATGAATTTTTTGTTAAGTGACGGGGTATTAGCATCTTTTTACTTGCTCATAGTCATATTCTTTTTAAGCTATTTTATAATTCGATTAATAAAAGCTTTGCAGCGGAGCTGGAAAACACCAATATCCGCTGCAATTGATCTTATAGATTATATTGTAATTATGTTCCCTTTATTCTATATCCTTATCGCCATTTACCGGGGCGCCCCTGTTGATATTATATCTCTGTTATTAACTACTCTATATGCTATAATTATAATTGGGATTGTAAAGTTAATTGCAAATGAGATCACAGAGGTGAGAACATGGATTTAATTATGCTATTGTTAAGTTTCATTTTCCTCTCACTAATCCTCTACCTTGTTAACAATCTATTGAGATTCAATCTCTCGAGGGTAATAAAGAAGGTGGTAATATGGAAAAGAAAGAAATTGAAAAGAAGGAGTTAGTGCTATTCAGCAAATATATGCTGTTGTTCGTAGCCTTAACCGC
>JALTGF010000075.1 GCA_027077325.1 archaeon | reverse complement strand
TTTGACAAAAGTTTTAAGCCATATTTTTATGTGCTGGCAAAAGACCCTGAAAAAACTGCAAAAGATCTCAAAGAACTAAAAAGCGAGGACTTCACAATTGAAAATGTTTCAATTAAAAAGAAATTGCTAAACGGCAAGGAAGTCAAAGTATTGATGGTAAACACACGTTCTCCTAAAGAGGTTCCATCCGCTCGCGTAAAAGTGAAAGAGCTTCCAGGTGTTTTAAATGTTTATGAAGCCGATATCCTTTTTGCTCGAAGGTATCTTTTTGACAACGGACTTATGCCAATGGGAATGATCAAAGCAAGAGGAAATGAAATAACCGGCTCTAATTTAAAAAATGAATATCATTCAGACATTCTTTTTGAAATCAAGGAAAGGCCAGAAAATGTTGATGAGCCACTTCCAAATCTAAATGTTCTGGCCTTTGACATTGAGGTTCACAATCCAAAGGGCGTACCACAGCCAGACAAAGACCCAATAATTATGCTCAGTTTAAATTCTGACAAAATTAAAAAGGTCCTCAGCACGAAAGGATCAAAACACGAGTATGTTGAGAAGGTCAAAAGTGAACTTGACATAATCAAAAGATTTGAGCAAATAATAAAAGATGAAGACATTGATATTTTGGTTGGTTATAACTCTGACCAATTTGATATGCCCTATATTTTGGAAAGGGCAAAAAGGTTAAAGTACGAGCCAATTTTTGGTAGGACTCCGGACACGGTTAAATTTAAGTCCAAGGGTAGGTTTTCAGCAACACAAATAATTGGTCGTGTTCACATCGACTTGTATCATTATGTTTCTTACATCCTAAGGGGCGCTCTTGGAAGTATGACTAAGAGGTCATTGGCAAGTGTTGCCCGTGCATTTTTAAAGGAGGGCGAAGGAAAAAAACCACTCGATTGGAAAAATATCTGGAAATACTGGGATGAAGGCGGTGAACACCTAGATGTCTTATTTGATTACTCAGTGACTGATTCAATTGTAACAAAAAAGCTTTCTGCAATATTCCTCCCAAAGGTTTTTGAAATTGCAAAACTTGTTAAAATCCCTGTCTTTGATGCAATAAGGACTTCTTATGGCCAACTGGTTGAAAACTATCTAATTTGGAACGCACACGAGCGAAATGAAATTGTACCAAACAGACCAATTGAATCAGAGATAGAAGCAAGATATGAATCTGGAGCATTTGAGGG
>JALTGF010000074.1 GCA_027077325.1 archaeon | reverse complement strand
CTACAGGATCCGGCCTATTTATACCGCCTCCACCACAGAGGCTTGGTACGGGTCCCGTAGAAATAATAATAAAGGTTTTTCTAATTGTCAATGTTCTGTCTTTATTTTAGTTCTCCCAACGGGTTTGTCAAGTGTGGATAACTTTTATCTCCCAACATATTTATCTTTATCTCTCTGATAAATCTCCCAAGCAGTTTTTACATCTATATTAAAAAAACGGGCAAGCTCGCGAAAGCTTAACCCTTTCTTATTTCTAAGTTGAACTAACTTCTTATTTCTCTTGATTTTGGGCTTACCCTTCATACACCCTTATTTTATACCAACCCAACATCCTTGTCAAGAGTTGTTAAGAGCAAAATTATCCACAACCCTCAAATAAGATTCTTTGGCTCTTTGCCTATTAGCAACAACATAATATCTTAAAGTGGTTCTTTCTGATTTGTGCCCTAAAATTGTTTGGACATCTTTCACATTAACTCCCTCCTCTATTAAATAGGTAGCAAGGCTTCGTCTGAAAGCGTGAAAAGTAATCTGTTTTAGCAGCCCCCATTTCTTTCGGCAATGTTTAAGGGCTCCTCTGGCTGAATTTACTTTCCATCTTTCTCCTTTCTCGGTAACAAATAATGCCTTGTTATTGTCGGTTCTTTGTTCTAAATATTGTTCAATCCAATAAATAGCTCGCTTGCTAAAAAATACGGTTCTTTCATTGCCTCCTTTGCCTTTAATAGTTATCTGCTGAGTTCTTTTAATCTCCTCAAATTGTTCTCGTGTTAGGCTCAATGCTTCGCTTATTCTCATCGCTGAGGCAAATAGTGTTTCCAACAACGCTCTCATTCTCAATCTATTAAAAAGGCTTGATCCCGGAGTGTTTAAGCTTGCCTCGAATATCTCTTCTACCTCTGGGATAGTGTAATATGTTTGTTGCTTAAAATGTTCGCGGGGAACTTGAATATCCCTGTAATCAATTGGAAGCTTAAACCCTCGACGCTGTAAAAATCTCAAATATCTTCTAAAAACTATTACTGCCCTCCTTGGCCCGTGTTCCCCGTGTGCTTTTCCTGATTCAACCAAATAAGCAATATCGGTCAGTCTTAAGTGGCCCAATTTTTTATTAGCGACTGGAGAATGAATAACAGCTCCATACAAGAAACGGCGATGCGATTGGATTGTTTTTGGCGAGTATCCTTCCAGTCGTAGATGATTGAGAT
>JALTGF010000073.1 GCA_027077325.1 archaeon | reverse complement strand
TACCCAGAGCATGAGATTTCAAAAGAGTTTATTGAAGTTGCCAGGGGGTTAATAAAGTGAAAACAATTGTTGTTCTTTCAGGAAAGGGCGGTGTTGGAAAATCATCAATAACTGCATCCCTAGCAGTATCACTTAGAGAAAAAATGAAGTTGGTTTTAGTTGATGCAGATGCGGACTGTCCAGACCTTTACTTGCTTTTTGACGGGAAAGTTAAACTTGAAAGGGAATTGCAGGCATCCGAAATTGCAAAAGTTGATTTAGAGAAGTGTATTGGATGCGGAAACTGTGTGAATGCCTGCAAGTACAATGCAATAAAGATTGTTGATGGAAAAGCAGTTGTCAATAATTTCTTTTGCGAAGGGTGCAAAGCATGCTCATTGGTTTGCCCAACAAAAGCGATAAAAATTGTTCCAGAAACAAGCGGAATCGCAAAGTTAATTGAAACAAATGAAGGTTTCCCTTTAATTTATGGCCAACTTTATCCCGGAAAATCCGGCTCAGGAAAAATTGTTCACGACATAAGAAACATTGCAAATGAAGTTGCAAGTGAAAAAAATGCAGAACTAACTTTAATTGATTCCGCCGCCGGGATTGGGTGCCCTATAATTTCTTCAATAACCGGGGCAGATTATGTAATTGGCATTGTTGAGCCAACTCAGACTAGCATTTCTGACTTAGAGAGAGCACTTGAGGTAGTAGGGCATTTTGGGATAGAGTATGGCGTTGTGTTAAACAAAAAAGGCATATCTGAAGAGAATGAGAAAAGAATAAGAGAAAGATGGGGAGACAGGATATTAGCAGAGATACCATACTCTCCAGAAGTCCCAAGGGCACTTGCAATGAGAAAGCCACCAATAACAATTGAAGGCCCTGTGAGGGAAAACCTATTAAAGGTTTCAGAAAAAATCTTGCATAAAATAAAATGACAAATAGCATCTGCAAGTGGTTCCCAGTTTGCCCGATGAAAAGATTTTACGAGGAAGGAAAGATAAGCAAAGAATGGATTGAAAAGTATTGCAAGGGGAATTGGAAATCCTGCATTAGATATCAAAAAGAAGAAAAAGGAGAACCACACTCAGATTACCTGCTTCCGGATGGGAGTTATTTAGATTTAAAATGAAAGCAACACTTGACTGCATACCCTGCTTGCAAAGACAAGCACTAAAAGCAATAAGGATGAGCATCTCAGATCCTAAAAGGCAAAAGGAAGT
>JALTGF010000072.1 GCA_027077325.1 archaeon | reverse complement strand
ATTACTCTCCAGGTGGATAAGAATGCTGAAACAGGCGCACTAAATAAAAGGAAACTTTCTGCAGGGATTTTACACAACAGTGCAAACTATTCAGAAATGAAAAGTTATTTAGATGCGTTTTTCAGGAGCCTTGGGATTTCATTTAAAATAAAGGAGAGCAGAGAGCAGGCATTTATAGAGGGCAGGGCAGTAGATATATTTGTTAATGGGAAAAAGATAGGGATTCTTGGAGAAGTCAGTCCAGAAGTTTTAAACAATTTTGAGATAGAGTACCCAGCAGTTTTATTTGAAATTGACATTGACTTTTTAGCTAAGCCCAAATAATTTTCTTAAAATACGAACAACAGGCCTGCCTGATGCAGGGAGTGTATACTTTATCCCAAATAAGTCAGCAGCTAATTTTTTGTACGCAAGGCTTGCCGGAGAATTTGGAGCCCTTAAAACAACAGGTACTTTTGCCTTTATTGATTTTCTAACTTCATCATCATAGGGTATCGTTGCAAGTATTGGTGAATCAAGCATATGCTCAATTTCATCAAGTTTCATTTCTGCAGAATCTTTCCTATACTTATTCACAACTACTCCAAGAACATATGCACCAGATTCATATGCAACGCGGATAGTTTTTAACGCATCAGTAACTGCAGGAAGCTCAGGATTGGTTACAATTAAAACTTCTTCCCCTGCATCAAGGACTGCTTGCGCGCCCCGCTCCAAGCCAGCAGGAGTGTCCAGCAAAACTGCTTCAGAGGACCCAAAAAGGTCTAAAACAATGTCCCAAAGTTTTTCTGGGGCAGAACTTTTTAGGTACTTTAAGTGGAGACCAGCAGGGATCACCCTCAACCCGGACTCATGCAAATAAATTGCATCAACTAAACTGGCTTTGCCTTCCATGACATCATTTAAAGTGATATCAGGCGTGGCCATGCCAAGATGCAAGCCAACATTAGGAGTAGTTAGATTTGCATCAAGGATAATGACATTCCTATGAAATTGAGTAAGTGCCAGTCCAAGATTAACGGTAGTCGTTGTCTTACCAACACCACCTTTCCCAGAAGCAATTGCAATTAAGCGAGTCATATAGATTAATATCAAGTTTTAGAATATAAATAATTAACTAAAATTAGTTCCGAGCGCAATAATACTGACCTGCGCGAAGCGCAAGCTTTTTGAACAAACTTTTTTGAAAAAAAGTTTGAGTGGGGACGCAGAGATT
>JALTGF010000071.1 GCA_027077325.1 archaeon | reverse complement strand
TACGCCCCAATCCCTTTCATAAACTGCTTAAGCACTCGCACTTGGTTTTTTTGTTTCTCTGTTATATGCTCTTTAATATACTTCGTATGAAATGGTGTCCTATCTACAGAGGATTGCAAGTATTCAAACTTCTTGTGGGAATAGCAAGGAACAATGTCTAGGTCATACCCTTTTATTTTTGACCTAACATATGGATGCTCTGCATATGCAATCTCTGGTTTTCCACCAAGTTCTTTAATCAATTTTTTCCCTATCCTAATGCCTTCCCTCTCAAGAGTTTCCCTGCTTGTTTTTGGGCTGAAAAAAATAAAAATGTCAATATCGTGGCTCCCTGAAACCCAGGTTCCCTTTGCGAGTGAGCCTTCTATCTCTGCTCGATACCCCTCTTGTTTTAATTTTAAAATGACTCCTTTTGTAAAGTTTTTTATTCTTTTTTCTTCAGATCTCTTTGGCACTACTCTTTCCAAAACTTCTTTCAAAACTTTTTTCATTAATCGTGGTTATGATGCCTGTCTATAAATTAATTACTAAATGTGTTTCTATTTATTTTCCATATGGAAAATAATTATCAAAAAAATAAGTGGATTGAGATAAGTTCACATTTGAAACCTCTTCCCGAAGGAAGTTATTTCTCCTGTGCTCCTATCTCAATCCAAACTTAAAGTGGATCAGGTTGGCCTGAAAACCGAAGTTTTCAGGTTCCTTTTGCCGAAGCAAAAGGTTAAACAAGTTCTCTTTCCGAAGAAAGATTTCTTGTTTTTCTCCCACCCGATCCAATATTATAGTGGACCAAGGCAGTTCTTTTGCCGAAGCAAAAGCCTTAACAGATACGCTTTTCCGAAGAAAAGTTTCTCTGTTTCTCCCACCCTGATCCAAATTTATTGCACGAAAAGATGTGAGTTCACTCACCTTTCGCGCGGGCTTAGTTATAAGTTCTACTAGTATTTAAATATTATTGTTCTAAAAGACATATTTTGTTTAAAGAATTTGTGGACTCGATAGCTACCAACCGTTCATCATCTTGGGCGGTATCAGAGGGTGTTCACAATCTCATTGTCCAATATATATTGGTTTGTAAAATATAAATATGTTTCTTCCTGTTCCCTGACCTTATTCAAGAATTTCTGTTTTTTGTATTACTGCTTGCCTGAGTGGATAAATTTTTGAGAGCTTGTTTTTTATCTTTCTATTTACTTGGCCCTTAAGGATCTCATCCACAAATTTGTCAAACCCT
>JALTGF010000070.1 GCA_027077325.1 archaeon | reverse complement strand
CCTCCTTCAACTAACCTTTTTTCCCTTTTTTCTTTGTTATCCATGACTTCATCCATCTTCCCAATGTTTAATGTTCATTGGAAGTTTCCCCATTTTTGATCTAATTGTGTTCTATGACACTTAATGCATGGGGCATTCACGGGTGAAGGATACCCGCATCACACTCCTTTTTATAGTCATAACTTATATTTAAATTTTTTGTTGTATGTGTTGTATGTTGTATATTTTTCACAACTTTTTGTTCTGTTACCCTATACTAACGCGGACAAAAGTTGATTTTCCAAGAAACACTACTATATATTGTGGTTTTTGGTTGGATTTTTGAGGTAAATACCACAATATGTTGTGGTATGATTGCAAGATTTGTGAAATTGTGGGGGATTGCGTGAAATTAACATATGTAACGAAATTGCAACAATAGTTGTAATAAACAAATAAAAAAAAGAAAAAATGAATCCTTACCTTACCATACCATACCCAACCACACCCTACCCTACCAGACCGCACCTCACCATACCCTACCTTACCTGACCACACCTCACCTTACCAGACCGCACCATACCACACCAAACCTCACCCCGCCGAACCAAACCATACCGTTCCTTGGAGCATGAATTCATGATTAGTGAAACATAAAAAAATAAAAAGGAAAAACTACAACTTTCTAATTTTTTTCTCAATAGTTGATGGTTTTTCTTCACCAACGCCACTCACAATGAACCTACCAAAACCAATTTTTCTTGCATCTCCAATGCCAATTCTTCTACCCGCTTCTTGTAGAATTGTGATTAATGTCTTTTTGTCAATCCTTGTATCAAAAACTCTAAATGTAAATCTTAACTTCCACTTTGGAAACTTCGGTCTATATCTCCATACTCTCCCACGAGTAGATGGAATAACAACCGTTCTTTCATCAACAACCCAACTTTGTGGCTCAATTGGAATTGCCTCCTTTGTAATGTTCACATTCCCTGGTAGCAATGTCTTATATGTTGTCCTTTTCATGCCTGGCACTTTGAATTCACTCGAAACCCTATCCATCGCCCTTAAAATCCATTCGCTTGGAACAACAATCGTTCCATCCTCCAACTTGTATAATCTACTTTTTGCTGTTTCTTCTGTCTCTTGTTCTTCACCCCTCTTTTTAACCACTGCCTCTGATGGTTGTATCTTATTTTGTAATAAAGGCGTCACACCTTCTATTTCGACATCCAAGTCATACATTTCCATACTTTTCACCTCC
>JALTGF010000069.1 GCA_027077325.1 archaeon | reverse complement strand
TCATGACTGGCTTGTTGCCAACAAATACTGTGTTTTCAGCTTGTTTTTCTGCCATCTTAGCACCTCCGATTTAAATGTACATTGATTGTTAGGTTTGGTTTTTGATTATGGGAATTTAAATAATTTTCTAAATAAATTTAGCAACTGTCTGTAGTAATTGTTATTTTAGTCTGCCCTTTAAGTTGATATGTTCCTGGAGCAGATTCAGGAGTTATTGGGGTCTGACTCTTTGCAGAATTAACAATTGTGCCTGAAACGTGCCAGGCCACAACACCTAAATCATAAGTAGTGCCACAAGAAAGTCCTGTGATAGTGTAACTTGTTGATGTGCCACTTGCACTCCCTGCAAGTTTCCACATACTTTCATCTGGCTTCTTATAATACACTGTATACCTATTAGCAGGGACGCATGTTAACCAGTACACAGTGGCCCAATCTTTTCCTTTGTTTACGCGTAGGCCATATTGGTAGTCTTCTCCGCTCTCAACATAATCCGGTTCAGCCCATTGAGTTTTAGTATCTGGCATATACACTGAGTCAATAATTTTCCTATCTTTTCTCACCGTAATATTTATATCGCAAGTGCTCCCACAGTCTAAATTATCTGCAGCAGTATATTGATAATTTTCTCCTGAGTTTGGACCAGTTCCTATGTTAACATTTCTAACCCAACTCCAATCAGAATCTTTCCAAAAGCCTCCTGTATATGCATGCGTGCATTTCTTATAAATCTCGTACTCATCATTTGTGTCCGTGCTAAATTCCTGGCAGTTGTATTTTCTGCATTGGCTCCAAGTAACGTCAATGCTATTCGAATTGGGGGTGTACCCAACTATTGTAAAGTCCTTTTGAATTCCAGGTGTAGAGCACTCGCTGCCAGAAGTTCCCGCCGCGCACTTAACAAGAAAATCTTGAAGGGATTTGGCATTGTTTGAATTGTAAACTTCTGGAAGAACATCACTTTGATCCACTTTTGCAGTTATTGCATAATGCCCCGGAGAATTTGAGATAACTTTTTGTGTAGTGTATGACTTTTCATCAAATCCTGAATAATCTGAAATATCTATGTCACTCTTAGTGCCACCAGAAGTTACTCTAAGTATCATTGGAACATTTGAAGGGACTTCGCTACACCCTATATTCCTAATTGTGGCACTAATCTTAGCCGACTCTCCTGCCCTTACCCAGTTTATTGGAGTGTTATCATTTACTGACAGTGCTTCTATGTTTGAAACTATTAAAT
>JALTGF010000068.1 GCA_027077325.1 archaeon | reverse complement strand
TAACAGAACAAAAAGTTGGGGAGTATATGAGCAGAGACCTGATATTGGGCACAACTGGAATGAAAATTGAAGATATCTCAAAGGTCATGGTTAGAAATGGATTTAGGAGGCTCCCAATTGTAAGCGAGGACAAACTCGTCGGAATTGTTACAACAAGGGATATTGTCTCCGCTTTTGCAGATAGATTTTCACCAGATTTTTTAGAGATTAGGATAGATAGGATAATGAAAAAACCTGTAACAACTTCTCCTGAAACCACCCTTAGTGATGCCGCAAAAATAATGGTTGATAATGGCATAGGTGGACTTCCAGTTATAAGCGACAATAAGGTTGTGGGGATAATTACTGAAAGGGATATTCTTGAATCTAACATGGCATAGGGAAAACAAAAGTTTAAATATGCTCAAAACAACTTATTTTATGCCTGTTCTCGATACAGGGTTACTTAGTGGAGAACGAACCTTCAATCGAGGAAGCTAAGTGTTAGTATCGAGCGTAAAGAGAGTTTCTCTTTACGAAAGGCACTACAATCATTAAACAATTTAATGATTTCACAATATAAAACAAAAACATAAATTAGGTAAAATCATTCAGAAACATTTGAAAGCATATCACTTTCATCATAACTCATGCTAATAAACAACGTACCTCGCAAGGGATACATATAGAGCTTGTTTTATTTGTTTCTGGATGTAAACCACATACTAAAGGTGATACAAATGGGAAAAATTGGTTTAGCTGCAACAAAATATATAATTAAGGCCAGAATTGATGCCGAAGGCATTGTTGAGAAACCAGACATTATTGGTGCTGTTTTCGGACAAACAGAAGGGCTGCTTGGAGAAGATTTGGATTTAAGAGAATTACAGAAAGGTGGACGGATTGGGAGAATTGAGGTAAATGTCAGTTCTAAGGATGGAAAGTCAACTGGGACAATTGAAATTCCAACTTCTTTAAGTAAGGAGGATACTGCATTAATAGCCGCTGCTTTGGAAACAATTGAAAGAGTTGGCCCATGTAATGCAAAAATTAAAGTTGAAAATGTTGAGGATGTGCGCTCATCAAAAAGGGACTATGTTATAGAAAGAGCAAAAGCACTAATTGAAAAAATGGAAGAGAAAGTTCCAGAATCACAAGAAATGAGCGAACTTGTAAAAGAAAAAGCAAGAGTTTCAGAAATAACAGAGTATGGTCCAGATAAATTACCGGCAGGTCCGGACATTGAGACATACAAAGAGATAATACTAGTTGAAGGCAGAGCAGATGTCATTAGTTTATTAAAAAGCGGAATACCCAATGTTATAGGTCTTGGCGGTACATCGGCTCCAAAGTCAATTAAAGATTTGTGCAAAGACAAGACGGTGACAGTTTTTCTTGATGGAGACCGGGGAGGAGATCTCATCCTAAAAAAACTCAAACAGATAACAAAGATAGATTTTGTAGCAAGAGCACCAAATGGAAAAGAGGTTGAGGAGCTGCCTCAGAAAGAGATTATCAAATGCCTTAGGAATAAGGTGCCGATTGGTGAGGCACTCAAAGGTTTAGATCACAGTAGGAAAAGCACATTAAGAAATAAAAAGACAAACAGGACATTAAGACAAGCAAGAAAACCAGCAACGTTTCAACAAAAAACATTCCAACTGCATCCAGAACATATTGCATTGGTTGATATGTTTCAAAAAGTTAAGAACGGTAATGCCATCTTGCTTAAACAAAAAAGTGGTGGGTTTACTGAGATTGGGGAAGTACCTGAATCAGACATTAGCGAGGTCCTTAAGAACCTAAAAGAAGGTAGCGTTGATGCTATATTAGTAGGATGGGAAGTAGATCAAGCACTAGTGAATGAAGCAGCAAATAAGAAAATAAAGTATGTTATTGGCCAGAGAAAGACAAGGGGACTAAGAAGAAAATTAGGGACTTATGTATTTGACATACAATATTTAAGGAAAATGGTTGAAAGCCAAGATAATAAAAACGATGAAAAGATAGCAACTGAAAAGTAGGGGGTAAAAAGATGATGCCAAAATTAAATCCAAGACAGATGAACAGAATGATGAAACAGTTAGGGATGTCAGAGACAAAAATAGACGCAGATGAAGTGCTCATAAGATTAAGGGATGGCAGTGAAATAAAAATAAGCGACCCGCAAGTTTCAAAAATAAAATTCCAAGGCCAAGAAACATTTACCATAACTGGAAACACTGAGGAATCAGAAGGAGAAAAAAAGCAAGAGGTAAGTGATGAAGATATTAAATTAGTTGTAGAACAGACAAATGCTTCTGAAAATGAAGCTAGAGAAGCCCTGATAAGCTCAAGTGGGGATATTGCAAAAGCAATACTTGAAATTGAAAAGAGGAAATAATGACTGTAACAGTTATTGTTGGAACCCAATGGGGAGATGAGGGAAAAGGAAAAATTGTTGACTTCTTAGCAAAGGACTTTGACATTGTTGCAAGATTTCAGGGAGGAAATAATGCAGGGCATACTGTTGTCGTAAATGATAAAAAATTTAAATTGCATTTTATTCCATCAGGGGTTATTTCTGGGAAGATAGCTGTTCTTGGAACTGGAATGGTAATTGAACCAGATGCATTTTTGAAAGAAGTTAAAATGCTTGAAGAGGAAGGCATTGACACATCAAACATAATGCTAAGTGAAAGAGCACATGTGATAACAGAAAAACATAAGGAAATTGACGGAAAAGACAGCAAGATTGGAACGACTAAGAAAGGGATTGGCCCAGCATATGCAGATAAAATATCCAGAAAGGGGATTCGTATTATTGATATAATTGAAAAATATCCCAGCATTAAAAAGTTTGCTAGAGATACTACTTTTGAAATTAATGATGCAATTAAAAATAAAAAGAACGTTTTAATTGAAGGCGCACAAGGAACAATGCTTGACATTGACCATGGAACATATCCATTTGTTACTTCTTCAAATACGATTGCAGGCGGCGCCTGCACTGGTCTTGGGATTGGCCCGACAAAAATTGATAAGGTAATTGGCGTTGCAAAAGCATACACCACCCGTGTTGGCGAGGGTCCGTTTCCAACTGAATTAAATGATGAAGTTGGCAAGTACCTGCTTGAGAAAGGCCACGAGTTTGGAACAACAACAGGCAGACCGCGAAGGTGTGGCTGGTTTGATGCGGTAGTTGCTAAGTATGCTGTTAAGATTAACGGCATTAGTGAACTCGCACTAACAAAACTTGATGTTCTTTCTGGACTAAAAAAATTGAAGATTGCCATTGGGTATGAGTGCAATGGAAAAGTTTTAGAGAGAATGCCAGTAAACCTAACTAATTGCAAACCTATTTATGAAGAGATAGATGGCTTTGAGATTAAAGACAAAAACAAGACATTAGAGTTTGGATATGCCTCGCTTCCTGTTGAGGCAAGAAATTATATTGAAAGAATTGAGGAGATTACAAAAACAAAGGTAAGAATTATAAGTATTGGACCAGAGCGAAGCGATACCTTTATAAAGCCATAGGGCTTACTGCAACTTGTTAAAAACAAATAAGGGGAGGTGAAATTCATGGCCAGAAGAAGAAAGAAGTCTAGGGCAAAGAAATACTATGTTCTCAGAAAAGGTAACCGAGACACTGAACACGTTTTTAGTGGCTCTGCACCAAGACAAGCAGCTTTAAAGGCAGCAACACGTGGATTTACAGACATTAGATTAAGAGAGAGGGGCAGGAGATTAAAGGATGGAAGATACCCAATCCATGTATTTAAAGGATCTGTAAAGTCCGTTAGAGCACCAGAAAACAGACCAGATTGGTTACCAGACAAAGTAAAGAAACCAACCGTCCGAAAGATAAAGATGGAATATGTTAAGAAGTTATAGTTGCTAAGCAACTATATGTCACAACTGGGCAGAAAAGCAATCTGCCCATTTTTTTCTTTTTTTATAAACCAATTAGCTTAGGCCCAAGATATTTTAGGATTAAATAATTGCTTGGTATATGGACTACTGAAAACCTCAGACAACTAAAAGGGCTAGAACCAAGGAGGACATATGCAATATTTGTGAACAAGTCATAGACAAAGGTCAGGACTAATGCAGTCAGCCCTATTGATGAGAAAGTACTATATGCAAGCGGAGAGAAGTAACCAACAGATGCCATTCCGATTATTGCAACCAAGACATCTTGAGGTTTTTCACGAGTATAAAAACCAGAGAGCAAGAAGCAAGAAACACCAACAAATGCCCCAATTAAGCCGCCATACAATATTGCAGAACTTATTGTAACCAGCGTAACTAGTTCAATTCCAAAAGAGATTGGGCTCATTCTTTGAGGCAACCTTGATGCTGCACCAATCCCAATAAATAGGACTAGTTTTAGTATGTCAAGCAGGTTAAACCTAATGAAAAAAATTGCATAAATTGTTGCAACCATCAATAAAAAGATAAAGACCACATATTGAATTAGTTCTTTTGGAAATTTTGGAGTTATTTTCTGCTTGCCCATATTAGCAGTTATATAGACTATCTTTTAGTTCATAAAAGTTTGTTAAGAAAGAATTCAATTTCCAAGCAGGAACTATTGGGACATTTTCTTCAAAGGAAATATTTTCTTCTAAGAAAGTCACAATCATAGGATAGATCTCTTTTTTAATTCTAAAATGATTTTTAAATGCCTCTACTCTTTTAATTTGATTTCTTACTGCATATTTTAAGGCAGTTGTTTTTCCGGGGCGGGAGCTCCATTTTTTGCAATCGACACAAATTACTTCATTAAAAGATTCTGCAACAACATCAATTTCAAATCTTCTTCCTTCAGTAAATCTGAGATTTCTTTTAATACTGAAGTCATTCTCTTCAAAAATTTTAGAAACAATTGCTTCAAATTCTTTCCAATCCTCTTCTTTTATAATTTCTTCAAGTTCTTTTCCACTTGCCGATTTTCTCTTAATTTCGTTTAAATCCATAAGTAGAGAAGTAGCGGGGGATGGATTTGAACCATCGACCTCCGGGTTATGAGCCCGACGGGCACTCCAAGCTGCCCTACCCCGCTAGAATTTTATTTTCTATTTGAGTTTATATAATGCTTTTGATGCTAACTAATTTCAGTTCCAGGAGCCACTTCTTTTTCGGGGGACACTAAAACAGCCATATCTGAATTAATGGAACCTGCTGCTAAAAGCATCCCTTCTGAAACAATTCCAGCAATTTTTGCAGGTTTTAGATTTTTAACAACTACAATTTCTTTTCCAACTAGTTCTTCCAAGGAGTAATACTTGGCAATTCCTGCAACAAGTGTCCTTTGGCAGTTTCCCAGATCAACTTGCAGTTTGTAAAGTTTATCTTTTCCCTCAATTTTTTCGGCTTTTATTATTTTTCCAACTCGTAGGTCAATTTTTTTGAATTCTGAAAAGGTTATTTCATCCATTTACATCACCTAAAATCCTTTAATATATAAATGAAGTGCCTAATAAATACTATGAAACAATCATTTTTTAAATTGCTTAGGAACAAGAATTTTTTAACCTCACTTATAGTTTTTATTGCCTTCCTGGTTTGGATTTGGCATCTTGGATTTAAGAGCCTTGCATTGATTCTTGTGACAATAATTTTTATTGTAATTATATACAATCTAGTTAAAACGGGTTATTCCCAGCAACAGAGTTGATCTTGGTACCAGTCCACAATTGCATCAATCAATGAGCCAGCAACTACGATTGTCCAGCCAAGGTCGTTGGTTTTTACTAAATTATAAAGACCGAATAAAAGTATCATAATTGAAAGTGGCAGATGCTCAAACCACTTGTGCCAAAGAGAATCAAGACCTTTTCCAATTAGGTAGAAATCAACTGCATCTTTTATCAAGGCAAGGGTTATAATAACCACCAGGGTAAGTGGCAGATACCAAAAATAGTAAAAGGGCAACACTGCTAAAATCCCAAAAAATAAGAATCCCCAAATTATTGTCCAGATCAAGTACCTATTCTTCTTGGTTGGTTTCATATTAAACAACCGTGATTTTTAGTGTTTTTGTAGATTTTTTTAGAACAGTTCCGTTATACACCAGCTCTACATTAACAGACCATTCAGATTTTTCTTGGCCCTCAATTTTTTCAGCATAAACCTTAAATTGCTTTACATCAGTCCGCCCTTTTTCGGTAAGTGTCTCGCTTGTTAGTTGAGTCATGTTTTTATCAGTTTCAGGATTAATTACTTTTACATATTTTGGGTTTGATGGGACAAATTTTATTATAAATTTTGTAGGGATATTATCTGAGTCAGTTTTTGTTATCGTGGCGGTTATTAGAGGCGACATTGTATCGTTTTTAATTTGAATTACTGCCGGCTTTATATCCAAACTTGCTTTTGGGGAGTACTGCTGGTTTGTTTTTATGCACCCCATTGACAAAATTAGAAGAAACACTATTGCGATAACAATAATATTGCTAAATGATATTTTTTTCATAGATTGGAGTAGTCAATTGTTTTTTAAATAACTTTTGATTAAGGCAAGACATTTGCAGGAGTTGCCTTGTAGCACTTGTCTCGATATTCACAAAACCTGCACATCCAATTCATTTCTGGGAATATCCGGCCTTCAGGATCTGGCAAAGTGTTGCTTACTAAGTGCTTGTGCAGTTTTTTAAAGCGATCAATTGTCTTGTTTGCAATCTTCTCATCATACTTTATGTTGAAAACCCTGCTTTGAAGGTTTCTTTTGTCCACATATAGAAGGATACCATTTTCAATTTTTAAGAAATGTAGATAGAGTTGTAATTGAGCAACGTTATGTGGCGACGGCTCGTTTATATAACCGACATCACCTGTGCTTTTCACTTCTACAAGGAGTTTTGTCCCATTTGTTTTTAGCAGTATTAGATCATCAATTCTTCCGGAAATGACAAAGTCATCAACTTTTACCTTAAAAGGAAATTCAGATTTCAGTAGCTCAACATGAGGATTTTTTTCGGATTTTAGTACCTCTACCACAAAGTCGTGTATCATATTCCCCATCTCAAAAATTTTTAGCATAGTTGGTTCAACCTCTTGTGGGAACTTGTAAGAATACCATATTTTTCTTAAGCACATTCCTATTTCGCTTGGATAATATTTTCCAATCCCTTTTGGCTTTCGCTCCCTTTTTAAAAAGTTGTCAATCATCTGGTTGAAGTTAATCATGAAATTAGGATACTGAAAAGAAGAGTATATATTTTACTAATTTTTATGTATACTATTGTATACTATAAGAGTACAATATTAAAAATAGAAGGATATTTAAGTTTGTATACGATTGTATACATATGACTGGAGTAGTACACGCACGACTTCCAAAAAAAGACATTGAAAGATTAAATGAGCTTGTTAAAGAGGGATATTATGCAAGCATAAGCGATGCATTGAGATATGCAACCAGATTGCTGATAAAAGAGCACAAGGGAAATAAAAAAATTAAGCACGAAGAGCTCTGGAAAAAATCACTTAGTGAAGCAAATGGGCATATTGAGCTTGCCCTTGAAATATTTCATAGGAGATTAAAAGAGAGAATATGAAAATTCTGGGAATTGACGAAGCTGGGCGAGGAGCAGTTATAGGACCACTAGTGATATGTGGCGCGCTAATTGAAGAGAAGAAAATCGCAAATTTAAAAAAGCTAAAAGTGAGAGATTCAAAGGAGCTAAGCCCACTTCAAAGAGTGGGATTGAAAGGTCCTATTGAAGAGACATTATCCGGGTTTGAATTAGTTCGGATAGGACCTGAAGAAATTGATTCTAGCAGGATATCTGGGACAAACTTAAATGAACTAGAAGTCAAGAAAATGGCAAGGATAATAAATAATTTTCAACCAGACAAGGTGTATGTTGATGCTGTTGATCCAATTGAAAAAAAATTTGCATCCAGGTTAAAGAAATATTTAAGGGTGGATACAGAAATAATTGCGAAGCACGAGGCAGACAAAAAATTTCCGATAGTTAGTGCTGCATCAATTCTTGCAAAAGTGGCCAGGGATTCTGACATTGAAGAGATAAAAAGGATTTATGGTGAGGATATTGGCTCAGGATATCCAAGCGATCCCATAACGAAAAGCTTTTTAAGTAGCTGGCTTAAAGAACATAAGAAGCTCCCAAAGATTGTTAGAAAAACGTGGAGTACTGTGAGCGGAGCTATACAAAAGGAAAAACAAAAAACATTGGACAGTTGGTAAAATGGAAATAAACTTAGAACAAAAGTCAGTCATTATCCATTCTGTATCAGGAACATTAGTTGGCATTTTATCCGGGTATCTTAGTTCAGACCCATATCAACTCAGCAGTGGATTAATCCTTATACTAATGTTAATTTTCCTTTGGATTACTGGTGAAGCTGTTCAGTTTGCATTTAAGTTAAAAAAAGAAAAGGATTCTGAAGGAAAAAAGAAGTACGATATGAAATGGTGGATGTCAAATGGCGGCCTAATTTATATGGGCTTTTGGTTGATTGCCTGGATAATAATGTACAATCGCTTTTTAATTCACTAGTACTGAGATATAATCTTATATATGCTTGTTAACTATTGCTTATTATGAAAATTGAAAGTTTAGGAGATTGGAAGAAAACACACTACACATCCCAGATAGTTCCGGAACTGGACGGCAAAGAGGTTATTTTAATGGGATGGGCAAGAGAAATCCGGCTTCATGCAAAGATTGCATTTATTATCCTTGCAGACCGGGAAGGAGATGCGCAAGTAATAGTTAAAGACCAAAAATTTTTAGAAAAAGTTAAAGAGCTAAACAGAGAAGATGTCATAGCGGTCAAAGGCATTGTTAACAAGACAGATAAATCTGTTAGAGGCGTTGAAGTAATTCTAAAGGATTTAAAGATATTAAATAAATCAATAAAGCCACTCCCGCTTGAGATTACTGAAAAAACCCCCGCAGAATTGGACACAAGATTAAACGCGAGGGTCCTTGATTTAAGAAAGCCAAAAGTCATTGCAATATTTAAGATTAGGAATAAAATTTTAAGCTCTGCCCGCCGCTATTTTGAGGAAAACGGATTTTTTGAGATTGAAACTCCAAAGATAATTGCAACCGCCACTGAAGGCGGCGCTGACCTCTTTCCAGTGAAATATTTTGAGCAGGAAGCGTTTTTAAGGCAAAGCCCGCAAATTTACAAAGAGCTTCTTACATCTGCATTTGAAAAAGTATATGAGATTGGCCCAATTTTTAGGGCAGAGCCATCAGACACCCCAAGGCACCTTGCAGAAGTTGTCCAGATGGATATTGAGATGGGCTTTGCAACAGAGGAAGATACTTGGAAAGTTATGGAAGGACTTCTTGAAACAATATACAAAAACGTTAGGAATGAATGCCCAAAGGAGTTAAAACTTTTAGGGAGGAACCTTGAAATTCCAAAGAAGCCATTTGAAAGAATTACTTATGCAGACACAATAGATATTCTAAAACAAGAAGGAATTAAAATTAAGTTTGGGGATGACATCCCGCCTGCAGGAGAAAAGAAACTTTCTGAGATTTACAAAAAACCAGTAATTGTTTACGAATGGCCAATGGAATTAAAGCCATACTATATCCATCCACATGAAAGTGATCCTAACTTAAGTTATGGGTTTGATGTCATTTTAGATGGGATTGAACTTGCATCTGGTGGGCGGAGAATTCATGATCCAGATATGTATGTCGAAATGATAAAACGAAAAGGGCTTAACCCGGATAAATTTAAGGAGATCGTAGAGTTTTATAAACTTGGGATGCCACCTCACTCTGGATGGGCAATTGGTGTTGACCGATTGACAATGATCATATCAGGTGTTAAAAATATAAGAGAGGCAGTTCTCTTCCCAAGAGATGTAAAAAGGATAAAACCCTAAACTCCTTTTAATGCTCTTAAAAGACGTACATATCCCTTGAAGAAAAAATACTCTTGAAAATCCCTAAATCCATGTTTTTTTAGAATTTTTTTCCAGTCCCGCTTTATAAAATCATAAGCATAACTGCACTCAATTAACTTGAAAGGAATTTTTACATATAACGGGGAGTTTTCATAATTAAATTCATTGTAGTCAAGAATGAACAGCTCTCCGCCAGGGCCAAGCAAATTAAAGGCATTTTCAATTATTTGCTCTCTTGCTTCCTGCGGAAATCCATGAAGAACAAAAGACATAAAGACCTTGTCAAAGAAAAAGTCATACGACATTGGCTTATCTATCCTCATTTTTTCAACATTTATGTTTTTGTAGTTAGAGCAATTTTTCTTAAATTGAGAGATCATATCATCGCCAATGTCAAAGCCAATTAATTGCCCATTTTTAGAGAAGTGCTTCCTAAATATGCACGCCGTCCGACCAGTCCCACTTCCAAAATCTGCAATTTTATCATCAATGTTTATTTTCATTAAATCGGCAGATTTTTCAATTATTTTGTAATATTTTCCAAAAGTTGCCAATGAGATTAGAGGATCATAATGCTTTGCTAGAAACCCATTTATTTCAACTTTTGAGGCTGGGTACAACTTTTTAGATTTTTGAATCATTTTTTTATATAGAAACCTTTAAAACCTTTTAACTTTATTAAAATTGCTAAAATGACTGTTAAGATTGACCGGGAATTGTGCATTAGATGTACTGGATGTGTAGCAGTTTGCCCAGTCGGAGCACTTGATTACCAGGGAAATAGGATTGTTGTAGATCCAAAGAAATGTACAGATTGCAATATATGTGCAAAGTTCTGCCCAATGCACGCGCTTAGCGTTCCTGGAAAACCAATTAAGGATTAAAATGAAAGAAGAATACGATGTTGTTGTAATTGGAGGCGGTCCTGCTGGAACTACTGCAGGGAGATATGCCGCTGAGAATGGAGCTTCTGTTCTAGTTGTTGAAAAAAGAGACGAGATTGGCGCTCCAAAAAGATGTGGAGAAGGACTTAGCTCTCACGCAATGGAGTTAATTGGAATAAAGCCAGAGCCAACCTGGGCCATTCAAGAACTAGAAGGAGCATATGTTTACGCACCTTCCGGGAAATCTGTTGAGGCAAGGTTTACTGAAACTGCCGGATACATTATTGAAAGGAAAATGTTTGACAAAAAACTTGCATACATGGCCGTTGATGCCGGGGCAGAAGTATTGGCAGGAACACGGGCTACTTCTTTAATTAAAGAGGATGGAAAGATCACTGGTGTTGAACTTCTAACCTTTGATGAACAGAAAGTTAAAGCAAAGGCAAAAGTTGTTATTGGGGCAGATGGAGTTGAAAGCTTGACTGCAAGATGGGCAGGGTTGAATTCTTCACACAAACTTACTGACATTTGCTCCTCGTTTCAGTTTGAGATGGGCGGGCTTAAATTAAGAGACCCACATATGCTTGAAATTTATATGGGGAACAAAGTTGCACCTGGCGGATACGTTTGGGTATTCCCAAAAGGAGAAAACAGAGCAAATGTTGGGATTGGCCTAAGAGCAAACTTGCCTGGACGCGCTTATAAATACTTAGTTGATTTCATAAAAAACCACCCAGGACTTAAGAATGGCTCCGTAATAGAGATAAATGGGGGAGGTGTCCCGGTTGGTGAGCCATTGGAAACATTAGTTACAGATGGATTTATGGTCATAGGAGATGCAGCACATCAAGTAAATGCAATTCATGGTGGAGGGATAAAGGAAGCAATTATTGCCGGAAGGATTGCAGGGAAAGTTGCCGCAGAAGCAGTTAAAAAGGGAGATGCAAGCAAGGAAGTTTTGAAAAAATATGAAGATGAGTGGTACTCAACAGAGGGAAATAACTTAAAGAGAATTGTAAAGTTGAGGAGGGTTGTTGAACAACTTTCAGATGATGACTTAAACTTTTTAGCAGAGAACATTGATGGAGACACCATCATTAAATTAACACAAGCAAGCAAATTTACTGCACTTGCAAAAATCCTTTCAAAGAGGCCTTCACTTTTAAGGTATGTCCCACTTCTTTTGAAATAAATTCTAAAAAGTTATATAGACGCATGCCTGTTAGTATATATGCAAACACTTTAAGGAGGCAGCATTGATAAAACGCTTAGAACTTCAGGGATTTAAGTCATTTAGTAAGAAAGTGTCTATTCCATTTTCTAAGGGGTTCACGGCAATCATGGGGCCAAATGGCTCTGGGAAATCAAACATATGCGATGCAATTCTTTTTGTCCTTGGAAGACCAACAGCAAAAACACTTAGGGCAGAAAGGCTTACCCACCTTATTTACAATGGAGGAGAAAATGCAACTCCTGCAAAATATCTGGAGGTCTCAATTGTCCTAGATAACTCAAAAAGAGAGTATCCTTTTGATTCAGATGAAGTTGTGATTACCCGGCGACTTACAAGAAATGGGACAATGACATATAAGATAAACGGAGAGCGGGTGACGAGGGCAAGATTTGTTGATTTTCTTTTAAGTGCACAACTTGACTCAATGGGGCACAATATAGTGCCACAAGGAGAGATAACTTCATTTATTGAGATGGATCCAATTCAGAGGAGACAGATTATTGACAATCTCAGCGGGATTTCAGAGTATGATGAAAAGAAGGCCGCTGCTAAAAAAGATTTGGACAAAGTAGAGGAGAAGATTAAGGAAGTTGTGATTTTACTTTCCGAAAGGAAGAAACATATAGAGGCCCTTAAAGATGAAAAAGAAGATGCTGAAAAATACAAGGAACTTAAGGAGAGATACTCAAAATTAGAAGCAAACCTTGCGTTTTCTAAGTTAAAAGAGATTGAAGAACAAGAAGAGATCTTAAATAAGAAAATTGAGGAATCTGAGAGTAAAAAATCAGAAAGTGAAAAAGAGCTAAAAGAAATTGAGTCAAAAATTGAACAAAAAGAAAAAGAGCTAAAGGAACTTGACAGAAAACTTTTGAAAGAAGGCGGACAGGAACAGCTCTCAATAAAAAACGAAGTTGAAAGATTACAAAGCAGGATATCAATAGATGAGAGTAAGATTGAGTCAAAAAGAGCAGAGATAAGCAGACTTGACTCAATGATAAGCAAGCTCCAGTCATTTATTGACGATCGCGGACTAAAAAAAGTCGAATCATTAAAGGAAGAGATTGATGGTGTTTATGGAACCGTTGGAGAACTAATAAGGGTTGACCCAAAATACGCAGCTGCAATTGACTCTGCCATGGGTTCCAGGAAGCGTTACATTGTGGTAGATAATGAAGACACCGCCCTAAAATGTGTGGAATACTTAAAAAGGAATAGAATTGGCAGGGCAACATTCCTCCCATTAAATAAGATACACGGCCCAATACTTAAGCCGATGAGAGGAAAAGGCATAATAGGACTTGCAGTAAATCTTATAAAATTTGATGACAAGTTCCGAGGGATTTTTGCATATATATTTGGGAATACCTATGTTGTTGAAGAGCTGAAAAAGGTGAAGAGCCTTATTGGAAAATTTAGAATGGTTTCACTTGATGGGGACGTTGCCGAAAGAAGCGGGGCAATAACTGGGGGTTATAAAAAAAGAGAAAGCGCGCCAAACAATGAGATAGAAGAATATGTCAAAAATAGAGACAAGTTACTTGACGAGATTGAAGAAACACAACTTGAGATTGAGTCCCTAAAAAAGAAGCTGTCTGAAACTGAAGCACGTGCAGAAGAGGCAGGGATTAATTTCAAAAAACTTGAAGAGACAAGAACAAATGTGGAAGAAGAAATTGAAAAAGCCAGACATGAAAGAGACGAGGCACTTATTGAGTACAATTCCTTACAGAGAGACATAAGCGACCTAAGAATTGAAAAAGCTAGGGTTGATGCAAAACTTGTTGATGTCAAGATAAATATTGAAAAATTTAAAGGGAGAGAATTTGAAAAAGTTGATATTGAAAAGATAGAACACCAGCTATCTGAACTTGAAAAACAGATCACCTCGCTTGAGCCAGTTAATATGAAAGCAATTGAACTTTATGCTCGAGAATGGGAGGAATTTAAGAAATTTGAAGAAAAGTTTAATAAATTAAAGAAAGAGCGGGATTCAGTAATAGAGTTTATTGAGGAAATTGAAACAAAAAAGAAAGAGGTATTTTATTCTGTATTTAACAAAGTTTCAGAGGCATTTTCAAACATTTATCCAAAACTTTCTCCTGGAGGGTGGGGCGAGCTTAAAATTGAAAACGAAGAGGATCCATTGAGCGGGGGTCTTTTCATAAATGCAAACCCAGGAGGGAAAAAAGTGTTAAGTTTGGAAGCGATGAGTGGTGGAGAAAAGTCTCTAACTGCACTTGCATTTTTGCTTGCGCTTCAAGAGTACAAGCCGGCACCATTTTATGTTCTTGATGAGGTAGATGCAGCACTTGACCAAAAAAATTCAGTAAGGGTCACTAAATTGCTTGCCGAGCGATTGAAAGACGCACAAATTATTGTCATTAGCCACAATAATGCAACCGTTAAAGAAGCAGACAGTATTTTTGGAGTTTCAATGGGTCCAAACGGAGCTTCAAAGATTGTTGGGATAGATCTAAAGCATATCAAGGGAGATGAGGAAGGTGGAACTTAACATAGAACAGATATTGCAGTCCGAACGGGCATGGGAATACATCTTGCTTGACATAGTCAGAACAGAGGACTTAGACCCGTGGGATATAGACATAACAAAACTTACTGAGACATATACTAAAAAGATTAAAAAGATGAAAGAGCTTGACCTGAGAATTCCTGCCAGGATTATTCTTGCTGCTGCAATATTGCTTAAGATGCAATCAGACCAACTGATTATGAGCGATGAGGAAGAAGAGAGGTTTGAAGAATTATTTTCAGAAGAAGAGTTTACAGAAGAGGATACTGAAAAAGGAGAAGATGAGTTTCCAATTTTAGATTTGAGGATTAGGAGAAAGCCAGCAAGGCGCGTTACGCTTGAGGATTTAATTAGCAACTTGCAAAAAGCACTAGTCAAAAAAGAAAAACCGATAAAATTCAAGCCAGAACCATTTGAGCTAAAACTAGAAGAGGAGGACATTAGTGAAAAAATTGACGAATTGTATGCAAAGATATTAAAATCAAAATTAAAGAAGATTGCATTTTCAAATTTGTTAAGTAAGAAAACAAGATCAGAGGTAATTGGCACATTACTGCCTTTGCTTCATTTAGCAAATGATGGAAAGATAGATATAGAGCAGGAAGAATTTTTTAAGGAGATATTTATTTTGAAGGAGTAGCATATGTCACTGGCGGTAGTAGGGCTGGATATGCGTTTAATACTCTTTTAATTGGCTGGCGTCTGGTTGGATTTCTTTTGTGCTTTATGTGGCGTATTCTTTGAAATCCAAACAAGTCATTTTTTCCAATACACATACAATTATGTTTAACTTTATTATCAAAGCACAAGAGGATTGGTGGGGCCTGCCAAGTTCTAGATTCTAAAACAGGCTCAAAACTTTCAAAAAGCGTTGATACTTGGTTAAATTGAGTGGAGTTTAAAAATAGGAATCGGGGGAGTTCATTTAGTCCAATGATTTTAAGGAAATCCTCCTCATCTTTAATATTAAACTGGTTCCTAACATTTTGTGGGATTTTTGGAAGCATGTGCAACTCCCTTAATTTTTTAAGTATATCTTTGGTGATTATGACATGGTCTAGGACGCCCTCCTCAAACAGGTATAGCCCCAAAAATTTTCTGTATAAAAACTTTCTTCTTTTTTCCGGAGAGCTTTCCTTTTTAAAAAGCCAAGCTTTAAAAGGATTGCTGTAGGATTCAGTGCCCTCGTAGGAAAACAGAGATTGCAATATTTTTTTTCTAAAGAGAACATCATTTGATTCAAAGAAAAATTTATCTAGGATTATCCTTAATGTATTTATAACAAGCTCCTCCCGGAGTTTATCTGAGATTAGTTCATAGTTTAGTTCTGTTAATGCTTCAATAAATTCACTATCATTTATGGATCTCCTAACTGCTGGGGCAAGGAGATTTTTAATAGGCAAAAGTCCATGGATGACTAATTCATGATTACTTTGTATAACCCCAAACACAAGCCCAATCTCCTTCTTTACTTTTCCTTTCTTTTTTGGCTGCTCCCTCACGCCGTGCGTTCTTTTAAGAGACTCTACGAAGTTTTCATACAAGTTGTTACTTTCACTAACGTGATAGGTATAGTCAGGTATTTCCTCAGCAGGCTTCCAACGAGCAATATAATGCAATTTTTTTAACTGTTTTTTAATCATTGTAAAAAGCATTATTAAAAAGGAGATTATCCCAACAATTGCATCCAAATTTACACAACCAAGGTCATCCTTCCTTAAATTTTTTAAAGCAGAGGCAGGGTTTTCACCTTGCTCGTTTTCAATTAGTTTTCCAAGCCCTTCATCATGAATATAATCAATTGCTTCTTTGACAGATTCCTCTGATTGTTCATTTTGGATTTTTTCTTTAAAATATTGAAGTTGCTTAAGGTACTCATTTATTCTTTCTCTGATATCCTTGCTTTTTACTTTAGCCATAGAGGTATAGTGAAACAGTGTATTAAAATAATTTTTGATAATGAGAGAAAAAAGCTTTTAAATCAGAGGAATTTAATAAGTGTGGTGATCTTTGATGAGCAAAATCGAAAAAAATATTGAAGGAGACATTAAATCTTTGGAGAAAATGCTTGATGCCACAATTGAAAAATTTGAAGAGGCGGAAGACAAGCTAGTTGTTTATGTTAGCAAGGAGAAAATAGGAAGGGCAATCGGACCGGGTGGCTCCGTTGTGAGAAGTGCAGAATTGGTTTTAGGCCGATCAATCGAAGTGAAACCAATATAGGAGTGAATGTGAGAAGAAGTCCATATTATTTTTCTAGGAGAGAGATAATTCACTTGACAATTTCAGTTATAGTTATGTCTATTCTAGTTTCTTACTCCTGGTTTGGGTATTCCCGAAATATTGCTTCGACACTTGTGGGCATTGGCGTTGGATTTTTAATCATAGCACCCGCATTTGTTTTTCACGAGTTAGGGCACAAGTTTGTTTCTCAAAGTTACGGATATTTTGCTGAATATCGAATGTGGACACAAGGGCTACTTTTTGCTATTTTAGTGACCATAATTTCAAGTGGCAAGTTTATTTTCATTGCTCCCGGCGCGGTCTATTTTGGTGGCGGCTTTGCACGGGCAACCTTAGAAAAAACAGCAAAAATCGGGCTTGCCGGGCCTATTGTAAACTTGATTTTGTCTGCAATATTTGGGTTAATAGGGATATTCGCATCTGGGCTTTTGGCAGTTATAGGATCAACAGGAGCGTATGTAAATGCATGGCTTGCAATTTTTAACTTAATTCCATTCCCGCCTTTGGACGGGCAAAAAATATTTGCGTGGAATATTAAGGTTTGGGCACTTGTTTTGGTTATCGCAATTGTTGCGTTTATTGGATGCATGTCGATTTAAACACTAAACTCCTCTTTGCTCGAATTAACAATTTCTGGATTTGTCCCATTCCTGACATTTAAAACAATTAAATAATTCCCAGAGTCAATTTTTTGGTTTAATGTAAAGTTATCGAGCCAGTGGGCGTTTATTGTCAAATTACCTGGATTGCTTTCTATTTGGGAGTTTGAATAAATCAAAGTAGAATAATTCTTCCCGCCGTATATGAAAATATCAACTGTTGGATTAAACTTAGTGTTTCCTGTATTTACTAAAGAATACAAAACATATCTTATGAAATAGGCTCCATATGTCGAATTATACCTTACACCAGTGCCTTCAACTTGAACACTTGCGTTTAATGTTTTCTCTGATTTATTTAAAATGAGATTTGCAATATTTGAACAATAAATTTCTCCGGCCTCGCTTGTTTCCTTTCTTGTGTTTCCTGCAACAATAAAAATTTTTTGAGGGCTCGCCCAGACATCTTTTTTAACATAAAGGGCTTTCACCCCCTTTTCTCTTAATCCAGAAATTTCACTTTTGTTTAGCAAATTTTCAACAACTGCCCCAGTTCCACCTGGCGCATCCGGGCCGCCAAGAATTATTAGGTATGACTCTTTCTTTATTGTGTTGTTTAGTTTTGCTGGAGGAATTCTCTGCATTTCAATTCCTTTTGCCCTTAGGCACTTAAAGAGCCCTGTTGAGCCCTGGTAATCAATTGAATTTGCAACTAAAGTTATCTTTAGCTTTTCTGCCTGGACTGAGTGAATTAAAATAATTGCAAGAATTAAAATTAAGAGGAGATGTTTTACTTTCATTTTAACACGCGCGCAAACTCCTCAAGCTTCTTTTTTCCCTTTATTTCATCTTTTGAAAGCTCTACTTCAACAATTTGCTTCTTTTTAAATTTCTTGTGTATTTCATTTAACTTTTCTTTGTGCAGTTTTCTTCTTGCAGTGCAAAAGGCGCAACTCTTGTGTTCTGGCTGGATCTGATTAACTATTATTTTCTTAACAGGAATCCCAAATTCCTCTAATTGCTTTACCGCCCGGACTGATTCTGAAATTGCCATTTCTTGTGGGATTGTGACAATTACAAAATTTGTCTTGCTGGGATTTGTTAAAATCAACTTTCCCTTCTCAATTCTTGCTTTCATTTTTTCAAGGTTCTCAAGGGACTTGTCCTCTTTTGGCTCTGTAAACGGAAGAAGCTGCTTAAACATGTTCAGCGCGTTTGAAACTTGCAGCTTAAACTTAATCATTTTTCCAACCCAGGAATCCATAAGCTCGGGCAGGCTTAGGAACTTTAATGTATGCCCAGTTGGGGCAGTGTCAAAAATTACATAGTCGTATTCTTCAGAATCCATATATTTTAAAAAGAGATCAAAGGCAGCCATCTCATCCATTCCAGGCATTGATCCCATGTCAGAAAGCCCGCCAAGCATTTCTGCCGGGTTCATCCCGGGAAGCCCAGGCATATTTGGCATCTCAGGGGCGTCTGCAAGTTTTTCTTTTAATTTTTGCATTTCCTCTTTTGGATTTATTTCAACCGCCCAAAGATTAGGGAAGATTTCTTTTTCCCTTGAGCCAATCTTCTTTTCAAAAGAGTCAGAAAGAGAATGCGCGGGATCCGTACTGGCAATTAAAATCTTATCCCCCTCTTCAGATAGTTTTAAAGCCGTCGCTGCAGCACAGGTTGTTTTTCCAACACCGCCTTTCCCACCAAACAAGATAAATTGAGTCATTATTTTAGAAGTAGGTCTCTTGCCTTTAAGAAATTTGCTGGATCTTCAGTCACATACATTGCAAGATAGTTTATCATATTTTCTGGAGAGATGTAGAGAGCTAAATTATAGGCATAATTTAAAAGCATTGACTTTAGGTGATCTGCGTCTCTTTTAACAAAATTATCTGGGAGAAGATGCTTATCAAATAAAAATGCGCGAAGATTTGGAAGAGCAGAGGATTTAAGAGATTTTATGATACCACCGATACTTTTTCTTTTGGGAGAATGCTTCCCAAGTAAGGAGTGATATTTTATTAAAGCATCTCGCATAAGACCGTATTCTTCTGCTGCAAAATAGTAATAAGAAGCAACAAAAAGCCCATAGGTTGCATTTGACTTTTCAAGCTCTCTTGCCTTTTTAAGACAATCTTTTTTGCCCATAATAATTTTATGTACCTGAATTTATTTATACTTATTAGGATTAAGTTTTGTTATGGCAATCCACCCAATTGAGTTCCGTTATAACACCCCAGAAATGTACGCTCTTTTTACTGAAGAGAATATTTTACAAAAAAAGTTAGATGTTGAGGCAGCACTTGCCCGCGCTCATGCAAAGCTTGGGGAGATCCCAAAAAGAGCCGCCAAAGTAATTTCAAAAAATGCAAATGTAAAGGCAGTAAAGATTGAAAGGGTAAAGGAAATTGAAAAAGAGATTGGACACGATGTTATGGCAATTGTTAAGGCGCTTTCAGAGGTCTGTGGAGATTCTGGGAAGTATGTTCACCTTGGTGCAACATCTTACGATATTGTCGATACTGCCTGGGCGTTAATTTTTAAGGATGCAATTAAGCTTCTTGAAAAAGAAATTAAAGAATTGCTTAAGGTTATGCAAGACTTAATTAAGAGATATAAGGGAACAATTATGCTCGGAAGAACACATGGCCAATATGCAAACCCAATTACTTTTGGATTTAAAGTTTCTGTTTGGGCTTCTGAAATTTTGAGGCATTACAAAAGATTGCAGGAAATTAAAAAAAGGATTTTAGTTGGAAAAATGACTGGGGCCGTTGGCACTCAAGCATCTTTTGGTGAAAACGGACTGAAACTTCAAAAAATTGTTATGAAAGAACTTGGACTAAAAGAGCCAATTGTCACTACACAAATCTTGCAAAGAGACAGACACGCAGAGATTATATTTTGGATTTCATCAACTTCAAGCACTTTAGACAAGATAGCAACAGAAATCAGGAACTTGCAAAGACCAGAAATTGGGGAGGTGGCAGAAGGCTTCAATATAGAAAATCAGGTTGGAAGCTCAACAATGCCTGCTAAGAGAAACCCAGTTAAATGCGAACAAATTTGTGGGATTGCAAGAGTTTTAAGAAGCAATGTCTCAATTGCTCTTGAGAATATGATAAGCTGGCACGAGCGCGACCTTGCAAATTCATCTGCTGAAAGAATCTTGTTCCCTGAAAGTTTTGTTTTAATTCATTACAGTTTAAGGTCAATGAAAAATATTTTGAGGAATTTGCAGGTTTATCCTGAAAATATGAAGAAAAATATTCAGAGAGCGAGAGGATTTGAGATGTCTGAAGCAGTTATGATTAAACTTGCAGAAAAGGGGATGGGCAGGCAAGAAGCTCACGAGTTAGTTAGAACCTGCTCGATGATTGCATTTAAGAACGATATGGATCTGGAATCTGTTTTAAAGGAGAACAGCACAGTTAAAAAATACCTCACTGAAGAAGAAATAGAAAAATCAATGGATCCAGAGAATTATCTCGGAACAATTGAAGAGCAAATTAAAAATGTTTTAAAAGAGATTAATGCCGTTTTCTAGCTGCAGCGTGGTCTGCAATTTCTTTTGCAATTAAGGCAAGCTGAATTCCTTGATCAATTGGATCAAGGTGCCTAAAACCAGGAACATCCTCAACAGCATCTTTTAATGTTTTGGGGTTTATGCTAAATGTCTCAGCTACCTTTTTGATGTGCTGGTCTGAAATTTTCATAGTTGATTAGTGTGCTTTTTAGTATATTAAGTTAAGGGTACTGTAATAACAAGTAGGACAAGACCTTAAACCCAAACAAGGTTATAAAGAAGTAATTTACCATAAAGTCGAGTGTATGGTTTATCATTAATTTTGGGAGTGGAACTGGTGCAGTCCTTACAGCGATTATTGTATCTATGACAAGCCATATGCCAATTGTTAGCATTGCTGAAAACACCAGTTGGTTTGGCGTAATTGAGACACCATATAAACTTGAAAAATATTTTGCAAAAAGTGCAACACCAGTTAGAACAATAGCATGAACAAAGAGCCCATTTCCCTCATCTGGGCGGATTTTTAGGACAAACAACAAGGAGACATAAATTAAAGGGAGGGTGAATAACAAGCCAAACACATAGGAATAAGCAAAAGTTAAGAAGAAAAAAAGTTCTAGCCCAATTTTCCAACTATCTGGAAGTCGCATCAGTACAAATAGCAACACTGAAAAAATCCACAAACCAAAAATTTTAAAGTACTGCCCAAGATAGACAATTGAAATAATAATTAATGCTGAAATCCCAACTAGAAAAGCCGCAAACAAGTACAGCTGCAGTTGGTTTGTAAGTTTCATTATTTTCTTTTAATTAATCTCTCAAGCTCAGAATACTCTTGCTCAAGCGTGTTTAGTTTTTCATTAATTAGAGTTAGATATTGAATGTCTCTGTCTGTTTCTGTTTTTTGAAGGTCATACTTGCTTTCTAATTTTTGGAAGTGTGTTTCGAGAATTTCAATTTTCTCACTTATGTTTTCAAGCTCATTTTTTATTGATTGTATTTCTGGGGAAATTGTTTCAAACTCGGATGGTTCTGATGGCTCTTGCCTTGATGATCCCATGCGCTCTTCTGGTTCTTGTATTTCTGTAAAAGTCTCTTCTGGGCGTTCTCTTTGAGGTTCTGATGGCTCTTCCGCCACAGCCTCATTCTTTTCAAGGGGTTCTTTAAGGTCTAGCTCAGGAGCTAGCTCTTTGTCTAGGTCTTCATCTATTGGCTCGTCGCTGGTTGCTTTTTTTACCCTGCCAAAAACAGTTTTAACAATTGATTTTATACCCATAGGTAGAGGTACACTTAGTTTGTATATAAAATTTCTGGATAGATTAGAGCATTAAAGAAGTTATGTATATTGACAAACTACTTGATGCAACAGTTACCGCTCCAAGATTCAGTTTAAGGGAGATAGAATTAGTTAGGGATATGTAGTGAAGAGAGATTAAAGCAATTAGGAGGAAGAATAGGGGTGGCAGTAATTTATTTGAAAAAAAGTTAAACCACGTTGGAACTTTAGAATAGTTTTTAGTTTTTTTACTAGTAGAAACATGATTTGGGATTTTTTTAGAGCGAGTATGTTTCATTTTAACTAATAATAGGTAGTGTTTTAGTTTAAAAATGTTTTTATGATTTATTTTCCATATAGAAAATAAATAGGTTTAATACAAAAAGAGTATATAGACATGGGGGGAGAGGATGAACAAATTTTTAAAACCAGGCGCGATTGAACCGCGGCTTTATCAAGAAACAATTTTAGGGACTGCAGTAAAATATAACACGCTAGTGGTCCTCCCAACAGGGCTTGGAAAGACATACATTGCGGCGCTTTTGGCCGCAGTATATCTTGAAAAGTATCCAAGACAAAAAATTTTGTTTTTAGCCCCAACCAAGCCACTTGTAGAGCAGCATCGCTCAACCTGGAAAAGGGTATTTAACCTTGATGAGGATGAATTTCAAGTTTTTACAGGCCAACTTTCTCCAGAAAAGAGGGAGAAGTTTTATAGAGATCCTCAGTTTATTTTTGCGACACCGCAAGTGATCCAAAATGACATTATTTCAAACAGGTTTCCCATTCAAGAAGTTTCACTTTTAATAATTGACGAGGCCCATCGGGCTGTTGGGGAATACCCCTATGGATTTATTGCAAAAAAGTTTGTTGAGTCTTCCCCAAATCTCAGAATTCTGGCGCTTACTGCATCACCTGGATATAGGAAAGATGAGATTGAGCAAATGTGCAAAGCGCTTTATATTGAAAAAATTGAGAGCAGAAGCAGAAGTGATTCAGAAGTCAGGGATTACATAAAAAAGCGAGATTTTGAGTGGGTTAAAATAGATATGCCAAAGGATTTTGTTAGGATTAGGTCATTTCTGGAAGTTGTTATCAAAGAGTATCTTAGGTACTTGAAGCAAAATAACATTATTAAAACAGCTTCAAAAGATTTTGTTAGAAAAAAAATACTCCTAGAGCTTCAGTCAAGTTTATTAAGAAAAGCATCTCAGGATAGTGACTATTATCAATATCTAAGCGCAGTTGCCGCCATCTTAAAGGTGTACCATGCCATTGAGCTTGTTGAAACGCAAGGCATTGAGCAACTTAGCGAATATTTTAGGAAGATTGAAAAAGATAGGACAAAGGCAGCAAAAAATTTGCTACTGCATCCAGATTTTAGAAGAGCAATTGACTTAACAAATCATCTAAAAGAAAAGGGGGTGGAACACCCAAAAATTGAAAAGTTAATTGGGATTATAAGCAAAGAAAAAAAATCAATTGTATTTGCAAATTATCGGGCCACAGTAGAGTATATCCTAAAAAAATTGGAATCTGCTGGTATAAGCGCAATAAGTTTGATTGGACAATCAAGGGGCCGCGAGGGAGGCATTACACAAAAGGAGCAGATTAGGCGCTTAGAAGAGTTTAGGGAGGGATCTTACCAAGTTTTAGTTGCAACAAGCATTGGGGAAGAAGGCCTTGACATCCCCGAAGTAGATCAAGTTGTATTTTATGAGCCAGTGCCTTCAGCAATAAGGAGCATCCAACGTGCAGGGAGAACTGCAAGGCATCGCCCCGGAAAAATTGTAGTTTTAATGACAAAGGGCACAAGAGATGAAGCGTATTATTGGAGTTCTTTTTATAAAGAAAGGAATATGGAGCGAACAATTAGGAATGTCAAATTAGGAAAGGCACAGCGAACACTGGACAAATTTTCAAATGAGAAAAACAAACAGGTCATAATATTTGCAGATACAAGAGAATCTAGCTCAGGAGTTCTAAAGGAATTAAACGAGTTGGGAGTTGATGTCAGAATAAAAAGGTTAGATGTTGCAGATTTTCAAGTTTCAGACAGAGTTGGCATAGAAAGAAAAAGCAGTTCGGATTTTGTTAGGTCTTTGATAGATGGGCGACTTTTATCACAAGCACAAAGTCTTGTTGAAACATTTGAACGCCCAGTGATTATTGTAGAAGGCGAAAATTTGTATGGCGCAGGGAATGTTCACCCAAACGCAGTTAGAGGTGCCTTGGCGTCACTTTCTATTGATTTTAAAATCCCGATTATATATACTAAAGATGTAAAGGAAACTGCAATTTTCTTGGAACTGATTGCAAAGAGAGAGCAATTTGAATTAAAACGAGAAGTCCAATTGCGTGGTGAAAAAAAGCCAAAAGAGTTGGGGGATATGCAGCAATTTATAGTAGAGTCACTTCCATATGTAGGCCCAAAACTTGCAAAAAAACTACTAGAGCATTTTGGGAGTGTTTGGGCGGTATTTAATGCATCTGAAACAGAGCTAAAGAAAGTTGAAAATCTTGGGAAAAAGAAAGCAAGAGCAATAAAAAAAGTTATTTTAGAGAAGTATAAATTAAATTAGAAAAGAGTAGTTTTCTTAAAATCATTAAATTTTTTGTAAAGGTTGTCTAATTGCATAATTGCTTGTGCTTTTAAATCGAGTGGGACCACTCCCTCGGGGAGAGCTTCCCATCTAACCTGTGCTGGCTCTGGCTCACCGGCCTTCATTCCAAGCTCAATTAAGACTTCATAAGTAAACCAGCCCTCCTCTAAAAATTCTCGTCCTTTCTTTACAATTGTTTCTGCCTTTATTGGGTTTTCTTTTGCTTTTTTTATGAATAGAGTTTCAAAGTCATGCAACAATTGCTTTAGTTCCTCTGCTTTTAGGTTTATTTTTGCTGAATCCACTTCTCCAGTATCAGGGCTTATTGCTGCCTTGCACTCACGCCTAATCTCTCTGACTTTTGCTTCAACTTCATTTATTAGGACCATAGTTAAAGAGATAAATGTTTAAGTACTTAAAATTTTGTATGAGACCCTTGATTGTAGGGATAGATCCTGGGACAACTGTCGGAGTTGCTATATTAGATTTCGAGGGGGATTTAATAAAGATATATAGCAAGAAACACTTTTCTTTAAATTCTATTGTAAAATTTATAACGAGTTTTGGATCGGTAGTTGTTATTGCCACAGATGTTCATAAGATTCCAGCATCAATTAGCAAGTTATCTGCCGAAGTCGGGGCAGTTATATTTAATCCTGAAAAAAACATTTATACAAGCGAAAAAATACGACTAACAAAAAAGTATGTGGAAAGCAGGGATATTAAGATTAAAAATGCCCATGAGAGGGCAGCATTGATCGCTGCATTGCTTGCTTATTATTTTTATCAAAACAAGATTAATCAGACTAAGAAAAAGCTAAGGGAGAAAAACCTGACAGAAGAGCAAGAGGCAACTGTTTTTGAAAAAGTTGTAAAGGGCACGTCAATTGAAAAGACTATTAAAGCAGTGCTTTAAGTAAGACGAATACTGCTAGGAGGAGTATAAAAAGAATGAGCCCTTTTTCTAACCAATGTGGCTTTGCTTTTAAAGAGGCAATGCTTCCAAGTTCAGCGCCAATAACTGAACCGATCATCAAGAAAAATGCAACTGAAAGTAGGTAATAACCATAAAACCAGAATACTGCTGCACCAATTGCTGAGGTAAAAATTGTTGAGAACAGAGATGTTGCAATGGCTTCCCTAATATCCAAGCCCATTATCCTTAAAAAAGGGGAAAATAAGCTGCCCCCACTACCTCCTCGCATAACTATTAGGAAGTTAATTAAAAAAGTCCCAGTTGTAATAGCTCTCGCATTTGGTTTAACATGCTTGGCAATTGCTGGAAAAACCATCCGAAAATAAACTGCAAGAACGGTCAGAACTGCTACAATAAGGAAAAGGACTGCCAGTAAAACTTCTGGAACAGAACCAATTAGAAAAGCGCCTCCTATAGTTCCAAGAGAACCCCCAAGTATAACCCATTTAGCATTTTTAAAATCGATATTTTTTCGGTGGGCAAATGAGGCAGCCAGAGAAGAAAAGGGAATTATAAGCAAGTCAATCCCAAAAGCAGTAAGCAAGGGGATACCTGATGCATATAAGAGTGGGATTCTTATTGAGCCCCCACCAATGCCAAATAAACCGCTTAGAAATCCAGCAAATGCCCCGATTAGTATGTAAGTCATTATTTGTACTGGTCCCATTATAATACCTCATAAAACTAAACAAGTAATTTAGTTTAGGTTAGTAATAATTTATTTTTAGGATTTATAAAATTTTTAGAAAAATATTGAAAAATACAGGAATTTAGGCAAAACCTAAAGTATTTAAATACTCTTGATTTATTTTCCATATAGCAAAAAAAGGTGGGGTATGGCAAAAGGGAGACCAGTTAAAAGTTTGATCCGGGAGCGGATGCAGGCGATTGTTGACACGCTTGGGGTTACCTATGGTTATGAAATTTTTAAGCTTTACAATGAGGTTTTTGAGCCCGTTGATTTGAGGTCAATGTATTATCATTTGGCGAAGGGCGTAAAACTTGGCGAATTTGAGGAAGTTGGCGTTAAGCAAGTCAAGGGTCAGTTTACTTGGGGGGACATCAGCATACGAAAGTATTACCTGCTTGGACCGCAGGCAACCTCGCGCACGACTCCTGAATTGGAAAAAGCAGCTGAAAAACTTGGCTTTAAGAGAAAAGAGCCAAAGGATTTTGTGGTTTGGGACGATGTTATTTCAAGATATGTTAAAGAGATCAAGGAAGACCTAGAAAAAATAAAAACAAAGACCGGCAGCGACAAAAAGATTGCTGAGAAAATTGACAGCATAACAAAGTGGCTTGAAGGCCTTGGCTACAAAAAAGTTGATGTCATTGTTAACTTGAAGGCGCAGATAAAGAAGGAGAAAAAGAAGTAGGCATTGTTTGCTTTAAATTTTTTTATTGTATTTTGGATGGGTTATTTATTTTCCATATGGTAAATAAATAGGGACCCACCGAGACCTTGGCTTCGCATGGAGATTTAGTAGTTTAGTTGATCTGCCATATTCTCGTGAGGTGTAGGACTTGTAGGGACATTAAAATGATTAATTTTTATTAGCTTTGTATATGTTGCTTTTGTTTAAGTTTGTATTTTGCAATGTAGTAAACGGCTACAATAACTGAAAAGATTAGGATTGAATAAGTAATTTTGGATAGGTAAATGTGGATTAAATGTTGGTTTTGCCCAACAAAATAACCAAGCAAAGATAAGATAGTGACCCAAATTCCCGCTCCAAGTGAGGTGTACAACACAAATTTTGGAAAAGCCATTTTTGAGATCCCAGCAGGAAGCGAGATATACTGCCTTACACCGGGCAACAAACGACCAACAAAAGTTATGATTTCCCCATGTATGTCGAATAAGGCATCCATTTTATCCAATGTCTCTTTTTTGATTAGCATATACCTGCCGTATTTAACTAAGAACGGCTTTCCAAGCCTGTAGCCAAGATAATAATTAAAGACAGCACCAGTTAAACTTCCAAAAATCCCAAAAAAAATCACCAAAATAATATTCATATTGCCAATCGCAGCTAGATACCCTGCTGGGATCATAATAATTTCAGAAGGAAATGGAAAAAAAGAGCTTTCCAAAAACATAAGTATCACTATCCCCAGATACCCAAAACCAGACACAACAGAAGTAAGTGATATAAGAAGTTTGTGCAGCGTGGCAAGATTAAATATGTCTCGTATCATAACAAAACCTAATAATCAGTATTATTATTTATAGTTATTTTGTTTTTAGGTTAAATTAATTATAAATTAGCACACCATAATGATAAACTTGTTAAAGATTTCCACAGGAAATATAGGTTTGTTTAGGCCCCATTTATTTTTGTTGTTTTTTTAATTATTATTTATTATCTTTATGGAAAATAATTATATATATTTATTTTCCATATAGAAAAAAATTCATTTGCAAACAAAACCCGGAACCCCTTTATTTCCACTGGAAAACCCCTTTATTTCCACTAGAATAAAAAAGAAATCATTTCTAAACTTTTTTTGGCAAAATATTAAAAAAATTTAGGTTTTTAAAGAAAGAAAGCACGATTTAACGTTTGTTTAAAACTTTAAATTTGCAAAAAAACCGATATAATGCTTCTTTTTATTAAATACCGTCATATGTTCTTATTTTCCATAGGAAATGTAGGGGGTGGGGGTGAGTATAATATTCATTAACATACAAAAGTTTATAAACCATAATTTCCTATGCAACTTTTGGTGGGTATATGGCACAAAAGACATTGCAAGATCTATTTGACAACTTCTTAAACAAACAATCTATTTTCATAAACAAGGAAGCACTCCAGGCGGCGTACACCCCAGAAACTGTTCCTCACCGAGAAAACGAAATAAAGCAGTTGGCTTCTATTCTTGTTACTGTTTTACGGGGGGAAAAGCCATCCAATGTTTTTATCTATGGGAAAACTGGAACTGGAAAAACATTGGTTTGCAAGTATGTTGCGCAGGAATTGGAAGCAAGAGCACAAAGAGACAACAAGCACCTAAAAACTTTTTACTTAAATTGCAAAATGGAAAAAGTGAACACATCATACCGACTTTTTGCTCACTTTTTAAATGAGTTGGGTGAAGAAATCCCAGCAACAGGCCTTCCAACAGACCAGGTTTACAAAACGTTTTTAAATACAGTCGATTCAAAAAAGAGTATCTACCTGTTAATTTTGGATGAAATTGACTCAATAACCGACACAAATATCCTCTATGATTTAACAAGGATAAACACCCAACTAAAAAATTCAAGAATTAGCATTATTGGGATCTCAAACAATCTTTCCTTTACTGATGACTTAGACCCAAGAGTGAAGTCAAGTTTATCAGAGGAAGAATTAGTTTTTGCTCCATACAATGCAGTCCAACTTCAAGACATTCTAACACAAAGAGCAGCGGTGGCATTAGTTCCTGGTGCGCTTTCTTCAGGAACCATCGAAAAATGTGCTGCACTGGCTGCACAGGAGCATGGGGACGCGCGTCGTGCGCTCGACTTGTTAAGGGTTGCTTGTGAAATTGCTGAGAGGGAGGGGCAAGAAAAAGTTACGCTTGATTATGTTGATAAGGCCCAGAAAAAACTAGATGTAGATAGGATAGTAGAAGTTGTGAAAACACAGCCAAGGCAATCACAAGTTGTCCTATACAGCATCATTTACCTAAAAGAATTAAACAAGCAAGACATAGCTACTGGCGATGTTTATGAAGTTTATAAAAACATATGCCGGCAACTTAACTTAACTCCTTTGACGCAGAGAAGGGTTTCTGATCTTGTTTCAGAACTTGATATGCTAGGGCTCATAAATGCAACAGTAATCTCAAAGGGGAGATATGGCAGGACACGAAAAATAAAACTGGAAATCTCCCCAACTGCATTTGAAAAAAGCAAAGAAGTGCTAAAACGAGAATTATTATGAAGAACCAAAACAATCCAAAACTTAATCTATTAAATCTGTTTTTAAAAAATCAGATACAGGTTTCTCCAGACGCTTTAAACAAATTACTTGAATCAGATCACCCTCTATCATATTCCCAAACACTAATTGATAATTTAAAAAATGAAAACCGAACGATTTTACTTCCAGACGATATTAAAGCTAATAATCTAAAAAAAGAGACAAGCAAAAAATCATCTTACCGGATATTAAAAAATTACACACAGACTTATCACATCACTGGAATAGAGGACATGTCTGCGTATTTCTTAGCGCGATTAGACTACTTTAAAAAACAGCTCCGTGGAAGGCTTAGCAACACCATCTCAATTTCTAACTTAAGGAAATCCGGGCGGGACAAAATAAGTTTAATTGCAATTGTCTCAAACAAGACAAAAACGCGCAACGGTAACTATATGTTCACCCTGGAAGATTACAGTGGCCAAATAAAGGCAATTGCTGTGGGTGAAAAAGTAAAGCAAATTGCGGAATCAGTTGTGTATGATGATGTTCTTGGTTTTGTTGGCTCGGCAGGAGACAATGTATTTTTTATTGATGAGATTGTCTGGCCAGACATTCCAATTAAAGAGGAAAAAAAAGATCCAAACAACGACACAAATGTTGCTTTTATTTCAGACCTGCATATAGGAAGCAAAAATTTCCTAAGTGACAAGTTCCAAACTTTTTTAAATTGGCTAAATGGAAAAGTAAACAAAAAAACAGAGCTTTATCCACAATTATCTGAAAATATAAAATACCTCTTCATTGCAGGGGATATTGTTGACGGCGTAGGTGTTTACCCAACTCAATATGATGATTTAGAGATCCCTGATATTTACAAGCAATACAAAGAAGCTGCAAACATTTTAAGCCAGATCCCAGAAAAAATTAAAGTATTTATCAGTCCTGGAAATCACGATTATGTCCGTCTTGCTGAGCCACAGCCACCAATAAGTAAAGAAATCGCGTCAGACCTTTATGAACTGCCAAATGTTTCAATGGTTAGCAATCCATGCTATTTAAAAATTGAAAAAGAGCTTAATGGTGGCTTTAATGTCTTGCTGTATCATGGGACTAGCATGGACTCATTGATCCCAATGATACCCAGCTTAAAGGATGGATACAAACATCCAGAAAAAGTTATGCTTGCTATGTTAAAAAGAAGACATCTTTCACCACCGTATGAAACAAACTTGATCCCCCAACCAAACAATGGTGACCCCTTGATAATCCCGAGCGATGTTGACATATTCCAAACTGGGCACGTTCATTCAAATGGCGCGTTGAACTACCGTGGGGTTACCCTAGTAAATGGAGGGACTTGGCAAGCCAAAACAGAGTTCCAGGTATTTCTCGGGCACGAGCCAACCCCTGCGAGGGTGCCTGTTATAAACCTAAAAAATAGGAATTTAATCTTAATACAATTCTAATGGATCAAAAAGAGTACATCAGGAAAATTGAAGCAATTGTCCAAAAAGAGGTTGAAATAGCGAAAGCTGCGCGGTCTGTTGGTGTTGAAATGACCAGCAGCCCCGAAATTTATATTGCAAAAGACCTAGCTGACAAAGTTGAGGGGCTTATTGAATTTAAAGGGATTGCAAAAGTAATCAGGGAACTTGAAAAAGAAACAAAAAACGAAGAGGAGATCGCGTTTAAACTTGTTGACAAGGTAGTTTCTTTAAGTGATTTAGAAAAAGAAGGAAAAGAAAAAGTCGCAGATACTGCAGTGCGAGCTGCCCTGGCATTCCTAACGCAGGGATCTGTTGCAGCCCCTCTTGAAGGAATTGCAAAAATTAAAATTTTAAAAAATCCTGATGATTCTGAATACCTATCTGTTTATTATGCTGGACCAATTCGCGCTGCTGGTGGAACTGCCGAGGCAATTTCTGTTGTTGTTGCCGACTACACAAGAAAAGCACTTGGCTTGAGTAAATATAAGCCAACACTTAGTGAGATTGGCAGGTATGTTGAAGAAATAAACTGGTACAATCGCCGCCAACACTTGCAATATCTCCCTACAAAAGAGGAAATTGAGACAATTGTTAAGAATGTTCCTGTTTGCATAGATGGCGAGCCAACAGAAGACTATGAGGTCTCTAACTATAGAAATCTTGGGCGCGTTGAAACAAACCGAGTCCGGGGCGGTATGTGTCTTGTCCTAGCAGAGGGAATTGCCCAAAAGGCCCCAAAGTTGCTAAAACGGCTTAAGCCAATTCAAGAAAAATATGGGCTTGATTGGTCTTGGTTAGAAGGGTTGCTTGTAAAACGAGCATCCAAAAAAAAGCCAGGCATCCAAAAAAAACTTTCAAACTTAATTGAAAGTGAAATGCCAGAAGAGTTCCAAAATTCTTTTGAAAAAAATTTACTGACCATCGGTGAGTTCACAAATCTTGTAAAAGCGGGCTCTATTGATATAATGGAAGATTATATTGAAGAAGAGCCGCAAGCAAAAGGAAGTGACAAATTTTTAAGAGAAGTCCCTGCTGGAAGGCCTGTTTTTTCATACCCTAGAAGAAAGGGTGGTTTTAACTTAAGATATGGCAGAACAAGGGCAAGTGGTTATGCAGCGGTTGCAATGAACCCTGCAACAATGCACCTTTTAGATGATTTTATTGCAATAGGGACCCAAATCAGATTAGAGTTGCCAGGAAAAGCGGGGATTGTAACACCTTGTGATGGACTAAACGGTCCCACAGTGCTACTTAAAGATGGATCTGTTCTACAAGTTGACAGTTATGAAGATGCAAAAAAAATTAAAAACAATGTCATTCGAATCATTAGTTTGGGCGACATTCTGATCTCTGCCGGTGATTTTT
>JALTGF010000067.1 GCA_027077325.1 archaeon | reverse complement strand
CAGTAATTATATTAAAAAGATTAAAGAAATAATGTAAGATAACTCAATATTTGCACAATTACACAAGCAAAGTTATTGTGCAAAAACAGGGTTAATAAAAATGTAAAGGAACAATAATGGGAATAAATATCAATCAATTAAGTGAAAACGATATTCTTGAGATGGCCGAAGCAATCGGGAAATGGTACAAAATAAGAATCGACGCAGACAAAACAGATGCATTATATGAACAAAATACAATCGAAATCTGCAATTCAATACTTGACTATGCCGGTCTTGTAAACGCACACACTTGCATAAATTATACAGATATTGCAAACGAATTAAAAGCATTAAGGAGAAAATGTAATGGATGAAATCAACGACTTATTGCCTTGCCCTATGTGCGGATCCCCCGCAAAGGAAAACAATGTTGGATACCCAAGTGATTCAACAGGATATGGGATATGGTTTAAAGCAGTTTCATGTACAAATCGGGATTGTCCGTTAAGCAAAGTCATAATTCGACGAGAAGAATGGCAAAACCGTAGACATACGTATCATAAAGACTTTGTTCATTACTGGGGCGAGGTTAAGAATATCATAAAGAAAAGTTATCCTGAACGAAGTGATCAACAAAAAATATTAATGTATATGGAATTTGCTTTTAAATCAGGTTTTGAGGCAGGCCAACATACTAAGGAGCAATAACATGAAACTGAGGCCCGAAGAGCGAGATTTTATCATTAGAACATTAATCCAAAATGACCTTGAAGATATTGCCTCGCCAGCAATTGCATTGGCTGATGCATGGCGATATGGCATCAAGGGCTATGAGGAATTTGAAGATGCTGAATTGCTAAACTTACTTGCAGAGCAATGGGACATGACAAAAGACGAAGCATTAGAAGAAATAAACAGAGAAATCCAGAAAGAAAATGAAGGATAAAATAATATTATGACAGCCTCCAATAAAAAACGATTTGAGCTTACATTGCAGGAGTGGAGACAAAAATATGCCGTTGACTTTCAATTGTTGTCCAAACCAGCACAGGAAAGAGCATTAAAAATTGCGGAAGATATGAAACTTGGCCACCCATCTGAATATACATTGGATCGGAAAGGCAATTATATCGACCCATATAAAGATATTGAAAAAGCAATAAGAAACGGCAATTTTTTAAAGTCTCTTAAATCAAGACGAATATCGCCAACAAAAGCATTGGAGATATTAAATTCATATGGGTTTAGAATTAGCTATCTCGATGACATATACCAAGAATATCTAT